>PXYR01000121.1 GCA_003023665.1 Bacteroidota bacterium | reverse complement strand
AAAATCGTAAACTTCATGTCACAATACTTTATCCCTTAATCTTGGCAACTAACTTCCTTTTTCTGTAGGTGCTCATTCCAACGAACCAATACGGATCATTATTAAGTGCTTCGTACATTAACTTCATCTTATTGTAAAAAGGCGATTGTATTCGTGTTTTTATAAATAGTCGATTGTACTCAGCAATCTTAGTCCTTATGATTGGTTTAATTTCTTTAGGCGCGAACTTTACTACCTCTTTCCAAAGACGATACCTTCCTATATCTGCCTTGGATCGATAATCCTTGTTTGAAGTCATACCTCCTAAATTTCTTCTTTTAACTACCATTTTATCCTGCATGTAATAACCATCAGCATGACTCAACAAATACAATAAGGTATAGATATCACCAGAAACTAAATTATTATTTACAGGCACATTAACGATCAAGTCCCTTTTCGCAACTATGGTAGGTGTGGCGATAAAATGATTTAAGAATTCATCTATAAACTTTACATTAAAATTTCCATCAGCCGGCTTTTGATAGAATGTTTCTTTTTTTGATACACCCTGCTCGTACTTCATATTCACATCATGACAACAAAAGGAATATTGAGGATTATCTTCCAAAAATTCCACTTGTTTTGATAGTTTTAGTTCGTCCGTCCAATAATCATCTCCCTCACAATAGGCAACGTATTTACTTTTTAGTTGAGGGTAAATAAACTTAGTTAAGGGCTTTACCCCTTTGCTAAATTGATTCTCTTTTTGAAGATACGGTTTAATAATATCCGGATACTTCTGCGCATATGACTTTATAATCTGCGGAGTAGAATCTGTTGAAGCATCGTCATGAACGTAACATTCAAAATTGAAATTTGTCTTTTGCTCAACAACACCTTTTAAGGTCTCATCAATGTATTTTTCATGATTATAAGCCAGAATTATAACACTAACTAACGAATTCTTCATTTTGACATCTGTTCAGCATTACTAGCAATGGCAACAGCAGGAACTCCGAAAACAGTAGTGAAAGGAGGTACATTTTTAGTAGCTAAACTGCAAGCGCCTACCACTGAAAACTGGTTTACTTTGATATTCGGCAAGATGGTACTTCTAGTGCCTGTGAGAACACCTTCTTCTAACACAACCCCCCCTCCAGTGAAAGAATATGCACTAACATGAGAATAGGCCTTAACCGAAGTATCGTGACCAAGAGTGGAATACGCTTGAACAGTAACAAAGTCAGCCAAAACGACATGATCACTAATTAAACAATTCGGTTGAATGATTACCCCGTGTCCAATGTCAACATTATCATGTATAATCGCTGTAGGATGAACTAGACTAATAAATTGAGCTCCCTTTGCGACCATCTCTGTAATGTATTTCTTCTTGTACCATGGATTTCCTAAAGCACAAATAAAGACATCATCATTTGTTGGGGAATAGGCTTCGACAGAGGAAATTATTGGCAATGGTAAATTGTTCTTCTTTTCAAGGCTCTTATCATCGTCCAAGAACCCATAGGGCATCCAATCATTACCAAAACCCTCACATTGCTTAGATAAACTAAGAAGCTCTCTGCCTAGATTGCGTCCTCCAATTATAATTAATCTTTTCATCTTTTAGTATTCCACAATACAGGCTCCCCAAGAGTAACCAGTACCAAATGCGGCCAACAGTATTTTATTCCCTTTTTCAATGAGTCCTTTCTCTTGTGCGTCTTGGATTGCAATTGGTATGGAGGAAGCAACAGTATTTCCTGTTGTCCTTAAGCAAAAGTGGAACTTTTCTTTTGGAATTCTAAGAACTTTTCGCAGTTGTTCCAGCATAAAGCCATTTGCTTGATGAAAAATGTATAAATCAACATCATCATTTGATAATGATGATTTGGATAAGACATCATTTATAAGTTTTGGAACGGTGAAAAGTGTAAACTTAAATACCTCAGGTCCATCCATATATAAATAGTTCTTATCAAACACATTTCCATATTGATCCTTACTAACTTCACCATCCATAAAATCTGGATTGCGCATAGCTCCGCGATGCATAATGATGTTCTTCCCTCCCGAGCCATCGGTGCCAAGAACAAAATGTTTGGGTACTCCACTTTTTGTTGAATTAGTGCTGCTAACTAAAGTAGCTGAGGCTGCATCACCGAATAAGGTCAAGTTCCCTTTATCCTGATCATTTATGAATTTAGTTATGGTCTCGCTAGTAATCAATAATATATTTTTAGCAATCCCTGAATCAACGAGGCTAGAAGCTAGGGCTAAACCGTAGATGTAACCACTACAGCCTTGAACGAAATCTAATCCTCCGGTATTTTTAGACAAGCCCAAAGCGTCTTGTACAAGACATGCCGTATTTGGAAAATTATAATCAGGGCTTTGTGTGCATATAATTAGAAAGTCAATTTCATCACGCGTGATTGCATGTTCTTGGAAAAACTTTTTACCCACTGATACGGCCATATCAGAGGAGAGTTCATTTTCAGCGCTAATATGTCTTGATTCTATTCCTGTTTTATTTGCGATTTTTTCAACGTCCCATTCAGGAAACTGTTCGGAAATCTCTTGATTTGTTCTAGTACGCTTTGGTAAATAAACAGAGAAGTTACTTATTGCTGCCATATGTGTGTTTTAGGAATGTGCGGTTAATCCGCCATCTACTACAAGGTTAATTCCTGTTATCCAGCTGCTTGAATCGGACAATAAGAAATGAACTGCGGATGCTACATCTTTTGGTTTACCATATCTACCTAATGGATATTTTTTTAAATCATTTTGAAATGATTCCTCTCCTAAAGATTTTTTTAACGTTTCAATTGCTTCAGTTTCAATAATACCTGGCGATATAGAATTTACTCGGATATTTTGTCTCCCTAACTCAATAGAAAGCGACTTTACCAATCCTTCTAATGCTCCTTTGCTACTACCATAAATAGTACCTCCAATTGAACCAAAATTCGCGCTAGTAACTGAAGATATGACTATGATGGATGCGTTTCTAGAAATTTTACGTTTCTTAATTAAACTTTGAAGAAGTAATGTGGGTGCCATATAATTCACTTCCATTAATTCTCGTATAGACTGGTCATTATGAATTTGAAAAGGCATCAATTCAATCAATCCTGCATTGAGAACCACCCCGTCTAATTTTTCACATTCAGTCGCAATTTTCATTTGAACGTCTGAAGAAGTTAAATCACCTAACAAAGGTTGGTGTTCATTTCCTTTTAAAGAATTGGCAACTGTATCCAATCGATTCCTATCCCTTCCACATAGATACAAGTGTGCGCCAGCATTGGCAAGCCTTTCAGAAATTCCTCTTCCTATTCCTGAAGACGCACCTGTTACTAGTATTTTTTTACCCTTGATGTGAAAATACTCATCCATGTCTGAGCACTAATCTAATGTAAAATAAGGTCTTGGATAGTTATTTGCATCATCAGTTATCCAAGGTGCCATTTTACGATCGTCCTTTATGTAGTTAATTACTTCACAACTAGACATGCGAAATTGACCTGGACCATACAATTCATCTTCCATGCATAGTAGCATGCCCGTCCCGTAATCTTTAAAAGACTTCCCATCAATACTAGCCTTGAATTCTCTTTGATTAATCCAACGCTGCAAAATCATGGTTTCAATACTTTCTTTGTTAAATGCCTCCTGCCACTCTAAATCTGAAACTAAAGGCCCTGGGACTATTCCTTCACTTTTGCCCAAAAGTTGAGGTTTCAAAATGAATTCATTCTTATGATGTTTAGCATACAGCCATATATCTTTTGATTGCTTCCGGGTGTATGTAGGAATTAGGTACTCTTTTAAAAAAGCGGCATCCTCCTTACCTAAAGCACTTTCCCTAAATGTGTCGTCCCAAAGCACCGCCAAAAACCTTTTATCGTGCAATAGTAAAACTGTAGGCAGTGGATTTAAGCAATCTGATTTGGAAATCGCTAGAACTTCTTTTTGGGTTAAGGACTCAATCTCCATTTGTGAGAAGGCATTAAGAACAGGCCTTCCTTTCAATAAATCAAGATTATCCGCCAGCGTATCGGGATAAACATAATGAAGGGTTACACCAATTTTCTCAAAAAATGGCCTGTAAAAGCGTATATCACCCTCTCGATCTCTACCCTTCAGAATCACTAAACTATTTTCCAATCCTGACCACCATTCAAAAGCATGATCAATCACTTTATCAATGATACGCGAACTTTGCGGCCCTTGATTAGAACATTTATTTCTCTTTTCCATGATGAATTCAGAAATTCCATGTCCCCAATAAGCTTCATAGTAGCGACAACCTAGTTCACAAATCTTGATTTTACCTTTCTCCGGAATAACAAAATCTGGCCTATAAAAACCTATTCTGGTTTCCTGTAGATTGAAATTAGCAACGATTTCCTTAAACCGCTGAGAATATTCTATGATTGAATCATATTGTTCATACCTAGGCAAAAAGTATTTAAATGACTTGAACAACAAATGCTGAACCCTTTTTAAATTTTCAAATTGAACTGGATCAATTACACAAGGTTCATCATAATAATAAGGATAACGCAGGTCTGATTCATTGTCACAAATATCCCAGTAGAGAGATTTTGCTTTGTCTAAACTGTATTTCAATTTTAAATCTTTTGAAAAGTTAAGTCATTTAATGGCACATTTCTACCTAGAATATGTTTCGCTCTTATGTTGTATTTAATTGGGAATAATTCCCTGCCTGGTGTCTCTAAAACATCAAATTCTAAAATCTCAAAATCCTTTAGTAGCACTCTCCAACCGAACTCGGTAAACCTCCAACAATCGGGAATAGGTCCGTGTATTCTAAAGTTTAATGGTGCTGATATTAATAGAATCCCATCGGGTTTAAGAATTCTTTTTAGTTCATCAATAGCACCAAAAGGATTCAAAGTATGCTCCAATACTTCTAAACATGCAACGGCGTCATAGGAATGACTTTTTATTGCTTCATTTTTACGTGTGATATCACCTACATAAGTAGGGTTATTAGAAGAGACAATATCCAATGAATCTATAGACCAACCGGGAAAACACTCTTGGACATATGTGCGACCTTCTGGACCTATTTCAAGCAAGCTACCTGTGTCATTCATTACACTGGTGCTTCTATCTATAAATTGATTCAAATGATTACGAGCATCACTTAGAATGCTCGCATCAAAATTTTCATCACTCATAAGTTGTTTATTTATCCAATTCTGACTGCAATTGCTTGATTCTTTGTGAGCGTGAATTC
>PXYR01000120.1 GCA_003023665.1 Bacteroidota bacterium | reverse complement strand
ACCAAACCTTTAGTGCCGTTGAACGCGTAGGTTGGCCGGAAAGTAGAATAATCCTAAGTCAATGCACCATTTACCTAGCGACTTCGCCTAAATCCAACAGCGCATATGCAGCCATGGGAAAAGCGCAAAAACTGGTTCAAAAGACTGGAAATCTTGAAGTACCTGACCATCTTCTCAATCCATCTAGCGCCATGGCAAAGGAATTTGGACACGGGAAAAACTATCTATATCCTCACGATTATTCCGAGGGCTTCGTTGCGCAAGAATACTTACCAAAGGCCATTAAAGGCACTGCAATTTGGATAGCATCTTCCAACGCCAAGGAAAAGCAAATAAGTGCTCAACAAAAGGAAATTTGGAAAAATAAATACGGAATCTAGCGAAGTTGAACCTCTGTTCTCCTATTTAATCCTCTACCCCATTCCGTATCATTTTTTGCTACGGGCTCATCCATACCGCGGCCTTCAAAAGACAACCTGGAAGCATCTATACCGTTTTCTACAAGCCAATTCAATACGGATTGAGCCCTAGCTTCGCTCAAGGCTTGGTTGTATTTTCTAGAGCCTTGATTGTCCGTATGCCCAATAATTGTTGCCATGAGACTTGGATTATCCGTTAGGGTGATCAATAGGGACCTTAACTCCTTCTCACTTTCAGGAAGCAATGAACTTTTATCTAGATCAAATAAAACGTTTCTTAAAGAGAAGCTTTTTCCAATTGCAACAGGAACCATTTTGATTTTGGCCGGACTTTTTGTTCCATGTAAAGGTGTCGCAATCTGCTGCAGAGCAGATATCTTATTAGAGTAAGGCAAATATCCCTTCTTGTAAGCGGTAATTCTAATAGATGATCCGTCCGTCATTAATCGAACTATCCCAGAGTTTTTATGACTCTCCCCGGAAAAGAATTGAACGCCACTATCATTATACAGTTGCACTTTAGCAATGCCAATAGGCCTTTCTGTTAGGCTATCCACAACTAAGAGGTCGTAATTAAATCTTTTTTCTGGTTGCAGATGCTTTGGTAAATCAAATCTATACAAGTCCAACGCATACATTTTTTGCTGATCAGGGATCAGCTTATTTCCTCTTTCGGATGACAGGTAACCAAATGTCCCGCTCTTATCAATAACTAAACTAAACTCTTCACCAAAACTGTTCAAAGGAAAACCTAAGTTGATGGGTTCGGACCAAGCTGTATCATTGATTCGAACGGATTTAAAGTAATCAGACCCTCCCAAAGAAGGACTGCGCTCTGATAGAAAGTATAGTGATACGCCATCAAAATGAATGAACGGACAACTTTCCCTAGAAGGGCTATTGATGCTGTTTGGTAATTTAGTTCCCCTTGACCAATTCCCCTGCTCATCTTTAATGGATAGGAAAATATCCTTATCATTCGACTTTGAATTTCTTCCACGAACAAAGTATAGGGTCCGGCCGTCCGGCCCTAAGCTGGGCTGACTTTCCCAACGCCCTGTATTAATTTCTCCGGGTAGTGGTTCTGGTCGCTCCCATCCAAAATTCTCATTCCAATGGCTGTAATACAAATCACAACTTCCGGCACCTTCTTGGCGATTACAAACAGTCAAAACCATAAACTGACCATCTGCACTTATACTTGAAGCACCTTCATTAAGAGGAGAATTGAGATATCCTCGTAGTGGTTTTCCAGATTCACTAGGGCTTCCGAGTACTCCTTCAAAAAGGTTTTCATCCGAAGATTGTGTTCCAAGAATTTGTCTATGTGTATAAATAAGTTGCTCATCGCCACCAGTAATGGTGGGAAAATACTCCAATTGGTCTGTGGAAAAACTCAATTTTGTGATGTTGTAGTTAAACGTGTCCGAATTAAATCGTTCGTACGAATCTCTGGTAAAAAGTAGGTCAATTAGCATCTGCTCTGCTTCTTTTCGCCGCTGTTGAGAAAATCTTGCATTCTTCAAATAGAGCTGGAGCGCATTGATAGCCAAGTCCCATTGATTCGTGTACTTGTATGCTATGCTTTTTTTAAGATAAATGGTTGACAACGGCGTTATACTAATGGCCTGATCATAATAATGTATTGACTGAGCGTATTGACCGTTTTGAAAGCTTAAATCACCCGCATATATATAGGGCTGATAATATACCTCTTGCCCTTTCTTCATGCTTTTCTCCAAATACCTCCAACCCTTTGATTCATCTCCTGAACGAAAGGCCTCTTGGGCTTTTTGAAATGCATTAATGGCAGATTTAGACTGTCCAAATGTGGATAAGCTCAGAAAAAGTAGTGCAAATACAAGTTGATAAAATCGAACCATTAGAAGTACATTTGATGTTCTACGAAGATATCTCATACCCATTGAAAACGACGAGAATTGTATTAACGGGTGCACCCGCAACCGGAAAAACCACTGTAAGTCAATTATTAGAAGGCTTAGGACATACCGTATTTCACGAACAAGCACGTGAAATTATAAGTGATAGTCTGGAAAATGGAACCGATATTTTGCCCTGGAAGAATCTTATGGGGTTTACACAAGTAGTATGGGATTTACGCAATAAGCAGTTCGACAGTGCATTGTTAGAAACTAAAAATTTTTACGACCGCACGATTTTAGATTCCTATGCTTACCTTTTAAAAGGCAACGTACAACCCTTGGATAATTGGACCAAAGACATGGAGAATCGCCGATTTGACAAAGTGTTTCTTCTCCCGGTATGGCCAGAGATTCATGCTTTAGATAGCGAGCGTATGGAAACCTTAGAAGATTGTATTGAGGTGGAAAAGTTCATTATTCAAGCATATGAACAAATGGGGTATGAACTTATTATTGTACCTAAAATACCCGTAAAACAACGCGTTGCCTTCATTTTGGAAAGGCTATGATTACTGAGGCAAAAGCTGTTTTAAAGGAATTTTGGGGATACGATGATTTTCGTGGACTTCAAGAACCAATTATTCAATCCATCTTATCCGGAAAGGACACTTTAGGTTTAATGCCTACAGGAGGGGGAAAGTCTTTGTGCTATCAAGTTCCCGGGATGCTTTACCCTGGAACTACCTTAGTAATTAGTCCACTTATTGCGTTAATGGAGGATCAACACAATGGACTCGTTCAAAGAGGGATTAAAAGCTACCATTTTAAAGGATTCTATCCAGTTCGCAAGCTTGATGAGGCTTTTAGAAACTTACGATATGGCAAATACAAATTTGCTTTTATTGCTCCTGAGCGCTTAAGTAACCCTTTATTCAGAGAATATATATCCAATGCAGACATTTCACTGCTTGCTGTAGATGAAGCCCATTGTATCTCACAATGGGGATTTGATTTTAGGCCAGCTTACTTAAACATTCAAAAGATTAAAGAGCTGCTTCCTGAAATCCCGACTATCGCACTAACAGCTTCAGCGACCAAACGGGTTAAAAAAGATCTTCTAAATGAGTTAAGAATTCCTGATGCAAAAATCTTCGAGGCTTCCATCTTTAGAGAAAACCTTATTCTCAATAGAAAATTTACTCCAAATAAGGAGAAGCAGATTTTAAGACTGCTAAATCAACTTAAAGGCACCGGTATTGTATACGCAAAGACGCGAAGGACTTGTGAACAACTAAGCAATTTGCTAAACAAAGAAGGATTTAGCAGTTGCTACTATCATGCAGGAGTTGACCAAGCATTAAAGCAAAGTAATTATGATGCTTGGATGAGTAATGAAATCAAAATAATGGTTGCTACCACTGCTTTTGGAATGGGCATAGATAAAGGTGATGTACGCTGGGTAATACATTGGGATGTACCTGATACGCTGGAGGGATATTACCAAGAAATCGGAAGAGCAGGTAGAAATGGAGAAGAAAGCAAGACGTATTTATTGTATAACCAACAAGATTTTGAGCGACTGAACCAGAGTATTGAAGAATTACCAAATATTCAGGGCGTAGAGGATTTTTATGGCATGTTCTGCAGTAAACACCAAATAGCTGTTGGAGCAGGACTGGGATTGAAAGTAGATTTTTCAATTGTGGAATTAGCCGAAAAAATGAACCTCACCATTCCTACGTTGCTTACCTACATTAAACTGATTCAACATAGAAAGCTTTGGCAATTCATAGAAAGTGAACAAAGTGTACCTCGGATACAATTTCATACTAGACCGTCTCAATGGGAAAATCTGCGTTACGATTGGAAAGAAATCCTCACCGCTCTTTATAGGATATATCCAAATGCTGTAGATACTCCAAATAGAATAGACAGAAAACGATTTGCCGCTATGGCCCAAGTAACTCCTGAGGAATTTGACGAGATACTCAATTCATTAACAACCAAAGGGCTTATTACCTATTTACCAGAGAAATCCAATAGTGCTATCGTGCTCACCGAACCTCGCCCTATGAATAAGCACATGAAGTTTCCTAAAAGTTTTGTGGATGCTTATATTTCTTCAAAGAGGACACGTACAGCTGCAATGTTGGACTTCCTTCAAAATGACAATTGCCTAAATAGTCTTATTGCAGCCTACTTTGGTCAGGATAACCAAGGTAAATGCAGTACTTGCAGTACCTGTACATTAAACTATTATCCGGACGAACATCTTGTAAAGAAAATGTTGTCCAAAGGCCTTTCTTTTGATGATATTTGGTTTGATTTAAATTGTAACCCTGATGCGCTCAGAAAGTAACAACCCACGTATTGTCTATATGGGTACTCCAGAATTCGCTGTCCCACCCTTAAAAGCTCTTATAAAAGAGGGGTACGAAATAGTAGGTGTGGTTACGGTTGCAGACAAACCTGCGGGTCGCGGAAGAAACCTAAAGGAAAGTGCGGTTAAAAAATGTGCTCGTAAGCATGATTTGAATGTGCTACAACCACTCAATCTTAAAAATGATGAATTTATTGCAGCGTTAAAAGCCTTGAATGCGGATCTATTCATAGTCGTTGCCTTTAGAATGTTACCGGAAGCGGTATGGTCAATACCTCCGTTTGGCACATTTAATCTTCACGGCTCATTATTACCTAAGTACAGAGGAGCAGCTCCTATACACTGGGCAATAATTAATGGGGAGACTAAATCGGGCTTAACTACATTTCTCTTAGACCATAAAATTGATACCGGGGGAACTCTTTTACAGATTGAGCAGAATATTCAACCTGGTACAACCACGGGTACATTATACACGGAGTTAATGGCATTAGGCCCAGATTTAGTTCTAAGGACTGCAAAAGGTCTTCTAGAGGGAAACCTGAAGCCTGTTTCTCAAAATGATAATAATGCAAGTCACGCTCCAAAA
>PXYR01000119.1 GCA_003023665.1 Bacteroidota bacterium | reverse complement strand
GACCAAGACCCACTTCCGCTTCCAACTCGCACTTCTTGTAAGCATCAACTAAATTACTTGAGGCGGCTTGTAAAGAAGATTCTACACCGTAGGGTAATAGATTTTGCAAGCCATCTGCGAATCGAACGCTGACCGAGCTTGATCCAGTATTGGTTAGGACAGATTTCCGAACAAACCCATACTTATCACTTGAATTCCAATCGTAGGAGAACGTCAATTCCAAATCATGGTTGATCTCTTCGAATCGAACCTTATTACCGAACGAGTTCTTGTATAGATTGCGAGTTACGCGGTAAACACCATCATATTTTGAAGAGAAAGGCTCCCACAGGCTCACCTTATCATTTCGTTTAACTAAGCAAATGGTTTTGGATCCTGTGTATTCTGATGATTCAGTGATTTTATCATCTGTATAGTATGGAAAAAGAGCAAACTCGCTGTTCTTTCTTCCCGCTGTCAGTCCACCCGTGCTGGAAATGAACATCCAATGATTGGAATTACTTACGATGCTCATGAAGAAAGGTCGCATGGAATCGTAATTGGAAATTTTATAAAAAGACTCGGAGTTGATCTTTACCTCCTCACCTTTTACTTCTTCTTCTTGACCATTGCGAATCTGGTCTCCAAGAAATATATTTTTATAGTCTTTCATATATCATCCGTCCTTTTGCAGCAGGACATGATCTGTTTTAATTGGTTGTTGATACACTTTATCCTTAAAGCGTGTTAAAGTTCTCTACTTACAAATTCAAAGGATATTCATTTCTGTAAGCTCCTCATCTGAAAACGCCAGTGTTTTTGGGCAATTTTCAGCAAAATCTGTTGGTGTTTTTTGTTCCTTCAAGTATAAAAACTAATGTTTGAGGTGTCGTCCGGACAATTGCAGGACAAAGGAGTTTTTGCCTTATTTAGCTCTGAAGTGCCCTTTATTTCTTTCTAGACTAACGTATCTTCACCTATATCAATAGATTCCATTCTATGTACAAGAGAAATTCATTGTTCATCCTATGCTTAATTGGACTCTTTTCATTTTCTGGAAAGGCTCAATGTGGCGCAAATTATGATGAACAGCTTGAAAAAATTGTCTCCAACGCGAATCAGCTACCTCACAGCCAAACTCGGATTGTATTTGCTGGAAGTTCCACGTTTAGGTTGTGGGATAACATTGCTGAAAACTTTCCGGAATACGAGGTTGTCAATGCTGGCATCGGAGGCTCTTGTTTCGATGATTTATACCGCTACAAAGAGCAACTCATTTCTGCGACCGAACCAGATATCCTGGTTATTTATGAAGGGGATAATGATATCGTTCATGAAGAGGAAGATGGCGGCCAAAGAGAAGTATTCACCATTCTTTCCGATGCTCGACAACTTTTGAAATGGATCCAGCAAACCCACCCAGAACTTCCCGTATTTCTTCTATCACCAAAACCTTCTCCTGCGCGTTGGGAGCACCTCGCTAAATACAAGGCCGTGAACGGTCAACTCGAAGAATTGACCGATTTGTATAACTACCACTTCATGGACTGCTGGCCATGGTTAACAGACAATAACGGTCAGGTCGATCCAGCGCTATTTATTTTCGATAAACTGCACTTAAACAAGCAAGGAAATGATCTTCTTGGCCGCGGCATGGCGGAAGAAATTCGTGATGCATACCTAGAAGAACGATTGCTCAATGAGTTCATCGACAACTGGCACCAGGCAGCAGCTACAGCAGATTCGGCAGCCTATTTCGGAGCCTTTTATAATGATGAAAGCATTTTCCAAGGCACCGACGGCGGTGAATACTGGACTGCCGGGGAGTTTAGAGCTTGGGCAGCACCTTATTTTCGAAGAGAAAGCGCGTGGACCTTCGAAGCATTCGAACGTCGTTGGTACAGAAAGGGAAACACCTTATGGTTCAACGAGCGTCTCGATTCACCACATATGGGCAAGTGCAGAGGTGTTGGCGTTCTTCGCGCAACAAAAGAAGGCCTGAAAATCGACCACTACAGCTTGAGCTTTGAGGTACCTAATGAAGTGGTTAGTGACCTTGTGCCATTAGCAACGCCGGAACGTATTGAGGTTTTGAAGTTCCAACAGGAATTGGACGATTTTTATAGGGATTCAACCACTAGCCCTCTTAAGCCTGAGGAGCGCGCCGCCTTCCACGGACATGAATTCTTTAGCTACAATCCGGAGTTGGCGGTTGAGGCGCAGATTCAAGTGCTCGAAAATGAACCGTGGTTTGATATGGCCACCAGTTCAGGGGTGAGCCGAGAATACCGCCGTTATGCCAAGGCGACCTTCCAGCTACACGGTCAAACCTTAGAATTGTTCCTTTACCAAAGCAAGCGATTGATGGCTATGGAAGACTATCAGGACCACCTCTTCCTTCCTTTCATGGATAAAACTACAGGTGTGAGCACCTACGGCACGGGCCGATTCATGGATATCACCAAGCCCGAGGGAACCACCATGGTTCTGGATTTCAATTATGCCTATAATCCTTATTGCGCCTATACAGACGGATATTCATGCCCAATAACTCCAAAAGAAAATTTCATAGACATACACGTTAATGCAGGAATTAAGGGTCCCAATAATCATTAATTTCAGTTTCTTTGTACCAATCAAATAATGAAAAACCTAGACCTAGCCCAATGAAAACTCCTATCGCTTTACTTTTTAGTTTATTCTGTTTTACAGCGTCTTCTCAAGTATTTGATTCCTTAGTATGGGCAGACGAATTCAATATAAATGGCGGTTTAGACAGCACCAAATGGTGGCATCAAACTGTATTACCCAATAATGGTCTTAGCTGGTGGAATGGTGAAATCCAGCATTATACGGATAGGGATACCAACTCCTATTGTGAAAATGGCCACTTATATCTCACTGCGCTAAAAGAGAATTTTACAGACCAAAACGTCACTAAGGATTATACCTCTGCCCGTTTAAATTCAAAGTTTGCTTTTACTTACGGGCGGGTTGAAGCGCGTGCACAATTACCAACCGGAACGGGTACATGGCCCGCCATATGGATGTTGGGTCAAAACATTTATGAGGTTGGTGCCTGGTGGGATACACAAGGCTATGCCAGTCAATACTGGCCGGCTTGCGGGGAGATCGACATAATGGAACACTGGGGAGATAATCAGGATTATGTGAGCAGCGCTATGCATACCTTATCCAGTTATGGAGGTACTGTAAATGTTGGTGGACGCACAATACCAGGAGTAAGTAACTCCTTTCATACCTATGCAGTTGAGTGGTCGCCAACTAAAATGGTTTTCAGTGTGGATAGTATTGTTCACTACACCTATGAACCTACAGATAGAACTAGCTTCACTTGGCCTTTTGATAACCCACAATACCTACTACTAAATATAGCCATCCAGTCCAGCATTGATGCAAACTTCACTTCAAGTCCAATGATATTGGATTATATACGCGTATATCAAAGCAGCACTTTAAACCAAGACGAATTAGAATACAGCTCTATCGCCATTTATCCGAGTCCTGCTCTAGAAAGCCTAACCGTGGAACAACCATGGAGAAATGCGGGTTTCATTGTTTATGATGTAAAAGGAACCGCTGTCTTGAAAAAGAAATTGGGTGCTGGCCAAACGGATATAGATATATCAAACCTTTCCGCTGGCATTTACTTATGTAGAATCCAGAATCCAGAAACGGGCATTTTTGCTGAGGAAAAAATTATCAAGAAATAAGCGTCCTAACTTTAGGAAACGAAAAAGCCTTGATTTGATGTTAATCAAGGCTTTTTGAATCCTAGGGAAATAACAATCATTGATAAAAACCCAATTGACGCATTTTTCGTCTTTTACCCGATTCTACTTCTAATTCAAGGACAGTGCCCGTTTTACAAAAGCAGGCTCTACACAATTGAGCAACAGTTGAATCATAGGTTACATGAAAAGAAAGTACCTCAACGTTATTGCTCTCTAAATAGGATGCTACAAATTCTTTATAGATATCCGTTGTCAAGGTATCTATTGGAGGGGCATCTACCCACCAAGCATCAGAACAACCTGTTTCATCGTAGTAAAAAAGATCAGGAGTAGAGTCCATTTCGCAAGCTACAAAGGCTAAAAACAAGGGAAGAAATAAGTACTTTTTCATAGCATTTTATATATTACCGTTGGACAATGATTATGCCATTAAATAGTTTTGAACTTCTATCCATATGACCTACCTCCTATTCGTTATCCTGTCTTCATTTTTTGTCGCAGTTGGACAAGCAGAGCAAATCAAAATAATCACCATTGAACCTTTTATGCAAACAGAGAATTACGAACACTTCAAAAGAATGGTTCTAAACTCGTCAGATTCCCGCGCCCAATATATAGAGGGATTTGAGTTCGATTGGGGCTACCGTTATTCTCTTCGCGTAAAACAAACAACCATTGGACCACTATCTGATGGAACTTTGTACGACTACTCGCTCATAGAAACCATTTCTAAAACTAAAGTTGCCGATTCCACAACATTTACAATGAGCGTTGACCCCTTAAGGTATTACGAGAATCAAGCGGACATCCCTTCAAACAACACCTTGAAGATTCTGAACGACAGTACCTATCTCTACATGGATTTGGTAGAACTTGAAATCCCGCAACAAGAGCAGTCAAGATTTAAGACGAATAATGATAATGGCGTTCCTTTTGTTGGGGACTTTCATTTCGTGAACGAAAGAAGAATTAGATTGATTCAGATAAAGTAGTGATGTGCTATTGGATGGAATGGAAATTTAATCCAATTACACCTTAATCAATCTGGATAAACTTATTTCTTGTGACTGCATTGTTGTCCCAAAATAAACTCATGTAATAGCAACCGTTTTTCAAATGCGGCAATGCATTAAAATCACCTTGAGAATTCCAAATGACTTGTCCATTCATTGAACGCACCTCCACACTCAGAAGAGATGGCGGCCAGTAATCAATTAAATCTACAGGATGGTCAATAACCGGGCGTGAAATAGGCACAGTCCCACCAATATCATTGGTAGTAAATTCTAAGAAAACGGAATCGTTCTCACAATTCCACGCTGATTCTACAATCAGACCAAGGATAAAAGTTGAATTTCCGCTTTGTATGGTGTAGGACAAATTATTAATTCCTGTTTCTTGATACACAACCGTTCCAATCGAATCAATGAACCATAGGTATTCACCATTTCCAACAGTGTGCACCGCTTTTACAATACTGGTGTCAATGGTCAAAGGTGCTTTAGATGTAATAGGTCCTGTTGTGTCAAAACGGGCAATGGCGTTTGGGAAAACAACAATCGAATCCATTACCGTAGAGTCACAGCCGCTCAGGTTAGATACCTGAA
>PXYR01000118.1 GCA_003023665.1 Bacteroidota bacterium | reverse complement strand
GAAGTACCTCAAAGTGGTGAAACAATAAACTGTAGTAACTCATAAACAACAAATAAGGCTGCCTAAAGGCAGCCTTATTTTGTGCTATATTCATTACGATAAATAAGTCATCTTAATTATGAAAAAGTTTCTTATCCTAACATTAACACTAAGCTCACTATTTGCCAGTGCTCAAGGAAAGTTAAGACTCAAATCGGGAACCTACACAGTACCGTTATCATTTAGCGCTATTGATTTGAATCAAGCAAATTCGGGAGTTTTAATATGGGACAAAAAAATTACTAATCAAGATTTACAAAGAAGTATTGCTCTAGGCATTGGTATGCTGAATTATCTACCCGACAATTCATACGAAGTAATCATCCCAAAAAATGTCAGTGTTCAACAACTGAAATCTACCGGGGCAAAAGGATTCATTCCGTTGATTGGCGATATGAAACTTGACAAACCACTTGCGCAGCAAGATTTCCCTTCTTGGGCATGGGATGGCGACTTACTTGAAGTTCGGGTTTTAATTTATGATGGCGACTTTAACAACACAATATTCGAAAACAGAGCCTATCCGAGTGAAAGGGAAAATTGGTACAATTTGAAATTGGCGCCAATAGAAATTGGCGATTTAGTCGCATTGCAAAATGTACGATTCGTTCAAGCTAAAGAAGAAAAAGGTATTCCAGAAAATAAAAACTCAAGAACTGCGAGTAGAACCAGTCTTGTTCAAGCTACCTCTAACTATGATGGAACTGGAATAGCCGTTGGACATGGAGATGATGGAGATATCGGGCCTCATGTGGATTATCAAGGGCGTCTAACATCATTTGCATCCGCAAGCTCTGGTGACCATGGAGACCACGTAGCCGGAACAATTATGGGTGCAGGAAATATTGATCCCGATGGAAGAGGGATTGCACCCGGTGCAGACTTGATTTATCGTAGCTATCCATCAAATCTCAATAGTGTAGATTCTGATTATTCGAACTATGGGGTTCGAGTAACTAATAGTTCCTACTCAAACGGTTGTAATGCAGGGTACACCAGTTACTCTGCACAGGTAGATCAAGATGCCATTCAAAATCCTGGCCTTATTCACGTTTTCAGCGCTGGAAATAGCAACGGGTCAGATTGTGGGTATGGGGCAGGTTCCCAATGGGGAAATGTGACCGGAGGTCATAAGCAAGGTAAAAATGTAGTTGCAACCGCAAATATCACATATCTCGACGCTATCGCTGGTTCATCCTCTCGGGGACCTGCAGCAGATGGAAGAATTAAACCTGATTTGGCCTCAGTCGGTACCAGTGTATACAGTACCATTGACCCAAATTCATACGGCTACAAAACAGGCACTTCAATGGCCGCCCCAGGCGCGGCAGGATTCTTTGCTGTATTGCACCAAGCTTATAATGTGAACAGGGGGCAAGTGGCAGATGGTGGATTGTTGAAAGCCATTGCAATGAATACGGCTGACGATTTAGGTAATCCTGGACCCGATTTCACTTTTGGCTATGGTAGAATAAACATGAAAAGAGCCGTAAGAACCATTGAAAGCGACAGATTCTTCGATGGTACAATTTCTACGAATGGTTCTAACGTATATCCTATAAATCTACCAGTTGGAGCGAAGAACCTAAGAATTATGCTCTATTGGACAGATCCACAAGCAAGTACAGCTGCTTCCCAAGCATTGGTAAACGATCTAGATTTAGAAGTCTCCAATAATCAAGGCACAACGCTGCTACCATGGGTATTGGATGCAACGCCAAATGCAACAACTCTGAATAACAATGCAACGAGAGGAGTTGATAGGCTTAACAATGTTGAACAAGTAACGATTCAATCTCCTGGCACAAGCTATTCAGTAACTGTAAAAGGATTTAATGTTCCATCAGGCTCGCAGAAATTCTATGTGACTTATGAATATGATATGGAAAACCTCTCCATTGAATATCCTCATGTTAATGCTCAACTCACCCCAGGAAACACAACGATAAGATGGAATTCTCATGTAGGGAATTCTATCCAATGGTCCTACAGCAGCGACTCCATGGCCACATGGACGAATATCTCCGTTTCCAATGCTACAAATTCAGGAATCGGCACATGGAATGTTCCAAGCATATCTTCCGGTAAAGTTTTCTTGCGAGGTGTTTCAGGAACGGCTACTGCTTTAGCTGGACCATTTACCGTATTATCTCAGCCTTCTGGTCTCTCGATTGATTGGTTGTGTCCGGACAGTATGCGTGTTTCAGTAAATGCTATTTCGGGTGCAGACTCCTATACAGCCTACTTATTAGGGGCTAAATACATGGATAGCATAACAAGCTCTAACAGTAATTCTATGGTTATTCCTTTTCAACTTTCATCACAAAGCTGGGTAAGTATGGCTGGTAATGTTGACGGAACCAAGGGAAAACGAGCCTATGCTGTTCAGGTACCCCAGAATACCTTTGGCTGCCCATTAGCTACAGATATTCAGCTAAGCCAAATTAGTAGCCCCGGAATAGTCACAAGTTGTCATGGAACCTTAGTCCCTGTGACTGTTGAAGTGAGCAACCCTTCTACAAATACTCAATCAAATATTCCAATTGCCTATTCTTTTTTAGGCCAAGTGTATAGAGATACAATCGTAAGTAGTATATCAGTAAATAATTCTGTTTCATTCACCTTTTCAGATTCTATCAACTGGACAACGCAACAATCACAAACCATAATCGCTTGGACAGAAATGCCGGGCGATATGAATAGCTATAACGACACCGTCGAATTGGATGTCGATTATATCAATTCCGCTGTTCAAGCTGTTCCTTTATCACAGAACTTTGATTCTTTCAGTTCATGTTCGACTGCGTCAGATTGTGGATCAACAGTCTGTACCCTTGGAGGGGGCTGGACAAATCTCTCTAATCAGTCCTCAGATGACATTGATTGGAGGGTAAACAGCGGTTCAACACCAAGTTCAAGCACTGGGCCATCAGGCGATGTAAGTGGTAGCGGGAAATACATTTATCTTGAAACGTCTGGTTCATGTAACGACAAATCTGCGGTTTTACTCAGCCCCTGTATTAGCCTCGCCAATGCGAGTGCTCCTCAACTGACTTTCAATTACCACATGTATGGATCAACCATTAATTCACTTACAGTGGAGATTTTTAATGGTCAATCGTGGCAAGCTGTTTTCTCAAAATCAGGTAATCAAGGAAACGCCTGGAATCTAGAAACCATTAATCTGTCTAATTACATTGGAGATGTCATTATTCTTAGATTCACGGGTACTACCGGCTCCAGTTATACAGGAGATATAGCCCTAGACGAAATCTATGTTGGTGACGCCGTGTCTTGTCCGGCTCCTACTCAATTAGGATCAACCTATGCAGGATATACAGATGTTGATTTGACTTGGTCGGGATCGGCTTTAAGCAGTGGTGAATATTATACTGTTGAATACGGTTTAAATGGATTCTCGTTAGGCTCAGGTTCCACAATGAATACAACAACAACCTCGCAAAACATTAATAGCTTATCCTCGAATACATCGTATGACTTTTACGTAAAACGCGTTTGTAGTGCCAATGACGTATCGCTGGCTGTAGGACCATTAACTATTGCAACGGCGGCTCAACCTACTGAAGTTTGTGGGAATTTAACGCTTCGCTTAAAAGAGACGTATGGGGACGGTTGGAATGGTAATACGTTGACGGTTAGATATGGCACCGGTACAAACGCAACAACCACTGATTATACTATTTCTTCTTCTAGCGTCTACACATTAGATTTCTCAATATCGAGTTCGCCTGGAGATACCATTGCATTCATTTATAATGGATTAGGCTCGTGGCAAAGTGAGAATAGTTATGAAATTCTTGACGATAATGGAACGAGTTTATATACTTCTGCAAATGGATCAATTATGGTTTCCGGAGGTGTTGATTATAGTATTTATTGTAGTTCTACTACCACAACATGTGTTGCTCCTTCAAATCTCAATGCGACCTTAGCCAGCAATAATTCTGCAGTCGTATCGTGGTCGGGCAATACACTGCTTGCAGGTCAATCCTATCTACTAGAATATGGTATTTCTGGATTTGCAATTGGCACAGGAAACATTTCTACTCTTTATACGAATTCCACCACCATAAATGGATTAAATGCGAGTACCTCCTATGATTTCTATCTCACCAAAATATGTTCAACGGGCGTTTCCTCTTCTATTGTTGGACCCGTTTCAATAACCACACCTTGCGGAACCGTTGCAGCACCCTATTCTGAGAGCTTTGAGAATTGGCAAGGAACTATTTCCTCCTGTTGGAGTGGAATAAAATCATCCTCTAGCGGATTTGGATGGACTTACGACAATGCAGGTACACCCTCTGTAGGAACAGGTCCTACAGCTGGGAATACAGGGGACTATTACCTTTACTTAGAAACCTCCGGTTCAACACCTAGTCCAACGGATACCTATGCTCAGTTACCTGCAATAGACTTATCCGGAATATCTAACCCAATAGCAAGCTTTTATTACCATATGTATGGTGCTACTATGGGAACTTTAACATTTGAAGTTTCGCAAGACGGTACGAATTGGAACACTTTATTTACGTTATCTGGACAACAGCAAAACCTCCAGTCAGACTCATTTATTGAGGCAAAAGTGAGTCTATCCAACTACAAATACAGTCAGGTTTATTTTCGATTTGGAGGAACCTACGGAGGGTCATATACAGGTGATATGGCCATTGACGATATTTTCATTGGAGAAGACCCTTCGAATACTTATCCGCCCGTCGCAGCCTTTACAATTGGTAGCACTATTCTTTGTAGCCAAAACGAAGTTGTAGATTTAGTTGATAATAGTTCTGGCATTATCAATTCTTGGAATTGGCAGATTGTTCCGTCAAACTTCTCTTTTGCAGGGGGAACTAGCGATACCTCACAACATCCTCAAATCACGTTTGATACCTCTGGAACCTACTCAGTCACGCTCACCGTATCGAATAACTTTGGGTCTGATGATACGACTATTTCCCAAACTGTAGTGGTAGGGGGGCAACAACTTCCCTATTTTGAAGATTTTGAAAATGGTATTTCTGATTGGAGTATCAATAATCCCGATAATAATATTACTTGGAGCATAACCAACGTAAACTTCAGTCAATCCGGAAATTCAGCGATTTACATGAATAACTATGTTTACTCAAATTATTATGCTGTTGATGAATTGATCAGTCCCTACTTAGATCTTTCCGATTATGATTCTGTAGACTTGAGTTTTGATTTCGCATCTGCCTATTACGATACAAATCTTTCCGACAGCCTAAAAATCTATGTTTCTGAGGATTGTGGGTCTACTTGGGATTTAGTTG
>PXYR01000117.1 GCA_003023665.1 Bacteroidota bacterium | reverse complement strand
TTACACTTTGCCACCAAATGCAAACTCACCTGCCAATTTGAGCATTGAGCACACGGTGGAAGATTTTGAAAATCTAGGTGTGATTGCATGGATTCAAGATTTGAATACCAAGGAAGTATTCCAAAGTGTTGATGCCACCTTTACCATTGGACAATTTGAAAACGAATTGGCCGCAGCCATAAGCGTTTATCCAAATCCTGCTACCGACTTTATTGCGGTGGAAGGAAACTTTGAGGGAACTGCGCAGGTGCAGCTCGTGAGTCTTTTAGGTCAAGAGATTCAGGGTTTTAAAGGTGAATTAAGTTCAGGCAATACGTTGCGCATCCCAACAGAGGGACTTGCTAAAGGAACGTATTTGGTAGTAGTCAGTAAAGAAGGCACTACACACGCTGAACCAGTTGTTATTCGTTAATAACATCCAGCAATACTATGCAAACAAAAGGGCGGCCAATGGCCGCCCTTTTTCATTCCTAAATGAGTGAAATAGGTGTACTTTTGCCTCCATGGGTAGAAGAAATAGACGCATTCCCAACTTGGAGCGGATGCAGCTTACAGATATAGGAAACAAAGGCAAGGCAGTGGGTCGCCACCAGGAGCGCGTAGTCTTTGTTACAGGCGGAGTACCTGGTGATGTAGTGGATGTACAAGTCACCAAAAAAAGACGTAATTACTTAGAGGGGAAAGTAATCAAGGTACATGAATACAGTCCTGACCGCGTGGAGCCCGCATGCCAATACTTTGGGGTTTGTGGCGGTTGTAAATGGCAAAACCTAGATTATTCCAAACAATTGGAATACAAAGAAAAAGAGGTACGTGAAAACCTAAAAAAAATCGGCCACGTAACACCGGAGGAATTTCAACCCATCTTAGGCAGCAAGCAACACTATTTCTACCGCAATAAATTGGAGTTTAGCTTCACGGACAATAAATGGCTCACACAAGAACAATTAGAGAGTGGCGAAGAATTTCCGGAAAGACGCGGAGCTGGATTTCATATACCGGGTTTCTGGGACAAAGTATTGGATATAGACGCTTGTCACTTGCAGCCGGATCCAAGCAATGCTATCCGCAATTTTGTACGTGATTGGGCTATAGAAAGAAACCTACCTTTCTTCCACGCTCGCAGCCAAGAAGGTTGGCTTAGAACATTGATGATACGGGTAGCAAGTACTGCGGAAGTATTGGTATTGATTCAGTTCAAATGTGAAATGGAGCAAGAGCGAGAATCCTTACTTGCTGATGTTGCCGCCGCTTTCCCTGAAATCACCACGCTTCAATACGTGATCAACGAAAAACAAAACGACACCATTTACGACCAAGAAATTATTACCTATAGCGGTCCAGGTTATATTGAAGAGGCCATGCCCAAATACAGCGGCATTGGCGAATTACGATTTAAAATCGGCCCAAAAAGCTTTTACCAAACGAACCCTTTACAAGCCCATGAACTCTACAAAGTAGCACTAGACATGGCGGACATTCAAAAAGATGATGTTGTATTTGACTTGTACACGGGGACAGGAACAATAGCTCTTTTTATGGCAGAAAAAGCCAAGGAAGTTGTTGGTATAGAGTTAATACCGGAAGCTATTGTGGATGCTAAAACCAACGCAAAGAAAAACGGAATTAAGAATGCCACTTTCTATGACGGTGACATGAAAGATGTTTTCACGGAAGAATTTGTTGCTAAGCACGGTAAACCAAACATTTTAGTTACTGACCCGCCCCGTGAAGGCATGCATGCCAACGTAGTTCAATCCCTGCTTGACCTTGAAATCCCAAAAATTGTCTACGTAAGTTGTAATTCTGCAACACAAGCGCGCGACCTAGGACTGCTGCAGGAAAAATATGCAGTAACCAAAAGTAAAGCTGTAGATATGTTTCCGCAGACACACCACATTGAAAACGTTGTTCAATTGGTCTTAAAGGCGTAAATTCAGCCCATGAGTTCGAACACACCAGAAATCTTAGGTTCAGAAGACATTCGTCATAAAATTCAGCGATTAGCTTGGGAATTGTATGATAGACACAGCAAGGCCGAGCAATTGTACGTAGTGGGTATTCAAGGGAATGGATATTGGCTTGCTCAACAACTGGTTTCCAAGCTAAAATCAATCAGCGACATCAATATTGACCTGTTTGAATTAACCTTGGACAAGAACGACCCTAAACCTTCAGAGATGACTATTTCATTACCTACAGGCGCTCATGTTGCACTTGTAGATGATGTATTAAACAGTGGGCGTACTCTTTTGTGGGCGGTCATCAAACTCATGGAATTCCATCCTCAGCAATTGAGCACCACGGTTCTGGTGGATCGCAGTCATAAGAGATATCCTGTCAAAGCAGATATCAAGGGATTAAGTCTAAGCACCACCTTACAAGAAACTGTAAGATTAATTGTGGAAGACGACAAGGCGGTGAAAGTCTGCCTAATTTAAAAGTTCTAAAAGATCTTCTACAGTAATTTCCGAACCAACCAAACGGTGTTTGGCTAAACTATAGTAGGGCCTGCGTTCAAATAGATGCTTGGCTATAAATTCTGTTTTATCTAAATGGTTCTTGAGCAGAGGCCTATCTAAATCACCTTCTAAACGCTGCGTCAATTCTTTAAGAGGAACATCTAGGAATACTGTGACCCCTTGAGCATTTAGCATTTCCATGTGGTCATAGAACACGGGAGTGCCACCACCCACAGCCACAACTGCAGATCCTGGCATGGACAAGAGCAACTCTTTCAATGTGTTGTGCTCATGTTTTCTGAAATGTAGTTCACCAAATCTCTCAATGGCCTCTTCTATTCGCATGCCCATCTGCTCTTCAACCTTGTTATCAAGATCCACAAATGGGCAATTGATTTTTTGGGACAATTCTTTGCCAAGGGTTGATTTTCCTGAGGCCATGTAGCCGATTAAGAAAACTTTTTGTGCTTTCATAGGTTACAAAAATACAGTGAATCCTAGGGTTAATTATTGTCTATGTAAAGTTCTTGCGTTTTTTTACTTAGCTACGTTGCAAAAATTAATTTCCTAGTTATATTTGCAGCCCGCAAAGCGGATAAGGGTTGATCTCTTAGCTCAGTTGGTAGAGCAATACACTTTTAATGTATGGGTCCAGGGTTCGAGCCCCTGAGGGATCACTAAAAACAAAGCCTCAGCGAAAGCTGGGGCTTTTGTTTTTTGATACAAAATTCCATATAGGTTATAATTGAAACGTAAAACTTAATTAAGAGTGATTATTTGCGATTATAAAACCGCTAGAGAAAGCACATCGTTAATCAATCTTTTTGAAATTTTCACCAAATCAAGTACAAATTGTGCCCAAAGGGGAACAATTTTCAGCACTGTATCAAAATGATGGAGTGAGTCTTGGTATGGAATTATGCTTCTCAAAACAAGGTCGAGCACGAATCACAGTTAAAAATAAAAATGAGGTGGTAGAAGACGTTGAAATCCGTTTGCCAACCACAAACTCTTTACCAAGGCAAGTACAAGCTACAGCGCTTATTTACAGTACACTTGAAAGACATATTGAAAAACTAGCTGCTAACAACAACTAGTCAAACTTTTCCGATTAAATTTGCAGTCCTTTGCCCAGGTGGTGGAATTGGTAGACACGCCATCTTGAGGGGGTGGTGCGAGTATTCGCGTGCAAGTTCGAATCTTGTTCTGGGCACAGTAAAACCCTGACCTTTATATGGTCAGGGTTTTCTATTGATTTTTAATTGTACCCATGGCCAATCAACAAACCAAACCTAAAGAACCCGCATCATTTGCTCCGCCCAAAGCAATGACTAGAATTGCCACAATTGTGCAGAAAATAAGTACAACTTGGGCAGCTCAAATTGCTTGGAAATGGTTCCTCACTCCCTATCCATTCAACATTCCAAAAAGAGAACTTCCTTTTGAACAACGGTTTAGTGAACCTGAATTTTACACGCACGACAACGGTAAAAAATACCCAGTTTATTCTTTAGGAATAGGTTCAAAGAATATTCTTTTGGTTCATGGTTGGGCAGGAAGGTTCACTCAGTTTAACGCCATAGTCTCTCATCTAGAAAAGGAATACCCTGCGCTACTAGAAGAATATACCATTACCGGATTCAATGCGGTGGCGCACAGAGGAGCTCAAGGAAAAAGAACCATGATGCCTGAAGTGGCAGCTTGTATACGCGACTTAGCTGAAAAACTAGGCACAGTGGACATTGTAATTGCTCATAGCCTTGGTGCTAACGCCACCATGTATGCTGATCAAAACCTTGGGGCCAATATTAAAAGACAAATACTCATAGCGCCTCCAGGACGTATCTCTGCCATGGTCACCATTTTTTGTGAGGTTATTGGTTTTAACCAAAAGGTTCGCGTACAAATTGTTCAAAATCTACAAGCTAAGTTTGGGGAAGACTTTGACTCGTTCAGCGCACCCGAACTAGCCCCTTCTAATAAAATTCCAACGCTTGTTTTCCATGATTTAAATGATAATGACACCCCAATAGAATTGGGTCGAGAGGTTGGAATGAATATGAATAATGGCAAATACATTGAGACCAAAGGATTAGGGCACAGACGAATACTAAGGGACAAGGAAGTCATGCAAACCATTTCAAATTGGATATTTAACATTTCGTAAGGCAAACCTTGTTAGAGGTTATTCGTTAAGTCTACATGAAACAAGTTATTCTATTAAGCATCCTACTATTCGCATCACCATCTTGTGATGCTCAAAACAGCACTGAAATGAGCAACGAACAGAATTCCTTTGAGGTAGCCAAATCCGAACAAGAATGGCAAAAGCAACTCTCTGCTGAAGAGTATTATGTGCTTCGGCAGAAAGGAACAGAGCGTCCATTCACAGGAGAATACAATATGCATTTTGAAGAAGGTACTTATAATTGTAGGGCGTGTAGTGCACCTCTATTCGCATCTGATTCAAAGTTTGATTCCCATTGCGGATGGCCGTCTTTTGATGGCGGAATAGAAAGCGGCGCAATCATTGAAAAGCTAGATAAAAGTCATGGAATGATTCGTACGGAAATCCTCTGTGCTAAATGCGGCGGACACTTAGGTCACGTTTTCAACGACGGTCCAACAGCCACTGGTTTGCGGTACTGCGTGAACAGCCTGAGTATTTCTTTTGATAAAGAGGATGAATAAGCAACCCTAAACACTTTGATTTTGAGGTGTTTCTATACCACATTCCAACAAATTCTCAATTTTCATTGAAAAACTAAGGAACGAATCTTGCAAATAATTAGAACGTGTCTATATTTGCACCCCTTCAGGGCGATTAGCTCAGCTGGTTCAGAGCACCTGCCTTACAAGCAGGGGGTCACTGGTTCGAATCCAGTATCGCCCACTTAA
>PXYR01000001.1 GCA_003023665.1 Bacteroidota bacterium | reverse complement strand
GGGGACTGTGCGCACTAACTTAGGTCATTAATTACGTCAAGGATACTATTGAGTCCAAAACTTAATTGGTCTTTGGTTATAGTTAGAGGAGGTGTGATTCTGATGGCATTTTCTGCAAATAGAAAACTATTGGTAATAAGACCGCATTTTTCTAATCTAGCTATAACTTCAAATCCATCAATAGCTGGTTTCAGCCATAGACAATACATCAAACCTTTGCCACTTATTTTTTCAATATTTGGATGTACGAGTTTAGTTTGAATCATTTCTTCTTTTACAGGAATAGATTCCATGAGTGATTCCTCTTCTTCCAAACCTTTAAAAACACCTAAGGAGGCTGCGCAGCTAACCGGGTTTCCGCCAAATGTAGTGATGTGTCCTAAAATAGGATCGGCTTGAATCACATTCATATAGCGTTCAGGAGCTACAAATGCGCCTAGAGGCAGGCCACCGCCGTAAGCTTTAGCCAAACAAAGAATATCTGGACAGAACCCATAATCTAAATGAGCAAACCAATGACCTGTTCTACCCATTCCAGTTTGAATTTCATCCAAGATCATTAGGGTTCCAACTTCTGTACAACGAGCGCGAACTGCGTTAATCCACTCTGGATACGCAGGAATATAGCCGCTACCTGCCTGGATACATTCAATAATCACTCCTGCAGTCTTTGAAGTGATTTGCTCAAGCACAGTGAAGTCATTAAAGTTCGCTTGGTGGGTATCCGGCAGAAGTGGATAATAACCGCCTTTGTATTTATCTGATCCTTGAATGCTCAGAGAACCATGCGTAGAACCGTGGTAGCTGTTTTTAAAACTGATGAATTGACTGCGCCCGGTGTATTTCTTGGTAATCTTCATAGAAGCTTCAATAGCCTCAGTACCGCTATTCACGAAGTAGACGCGCTCCATACAAGGATGCAGTTTTTCTAAAGTTTTTTGGGCCAATTTTGTCTGTGCCCCAATAGCAAATTCACCATACACCATCACATGCATGTGCTTTTTCACCTGCTCAAGAACGGATGCCACGACTGTGGGGTGACCGTGTCCAAGGTTGGCAACAGAAATCCCGGAAATGAAGTCGAGGTAGTCTTTACCTTCAGGGTCGTACAAATAATTACCTTCAGCCCGGTCAACAACTAATGCGCTAGGGCTGCCAACTACTTGCGCAACGTTCGATAAGAAAAGTGATTTTATATCTTTCTCCATGCCGGTAGCTAAGATACGTTGTCCTTGTGCTGTAGAAAAGCAAAAAAAAGCCCCGTGCATTGAATGCACAGGGCGTAATCCCAATTAAACTTTTAAATCATGTCTATCTAATAGGACGTTTTCCATTTTTTTCACCTCTCTGTTGAGGTCCCTTGCTGCCTTTCATTCGTGCCATCATTCTGCGACCAAACTCCTTTTCCGCACGCATGAGTTTGGCGGTTTTATTCGCGCCGATTACTTCAATAAAGTCGTCTAAATAGCTTTTACGAAGCTTGGCAATATTAATTCCTGCGTCAGCCATTGAATAAATCATTTTTTCAATCTCCTCATCAGACATCTCATTATCACCTATACCTTTGAAAGTTCTTAATTGGTCCGAGCGCAGTTCAATCTCTTTATCCTGGAGCTCATTATAAACAGGCCAGAATGCCTGACTTTCCTGAACTGTGAGTTCTAATTCATTGGTTAAGTAGGCCACCTTCATGGCTTCTATTTTTTCCTTTTTCTTTTCTAACGCTTCAGCATCACTCGTAGTCTTAGGCTGGGCAAAAGCTGCTAAGGAGCTTAAAAGAAGTGTAAAGATTAGTGCGTTCTTCATAATTCCAAATAATCTAAGTTGTTATAATAGTCCAAATAAATATCAGCATCAAGTTCTAAGTAATTCATTTCTAAAGAATCCATGTCAACATAAGTATATAGGTCTTCCATATCTATATATCCAAGTGCATACATCTCTGAAAGAACATCCTTTGTGAATTCTTCGCGGTTATTCTGTTCTTTTGGCCAAAGAAAAATCACAAATGCGATTGAAGCTGCTGCAGCAATGGATAACCTTAAAAATGGTCTCAAAACAGCTTTCTTTGATTTAGATTCTCTTTTATTGCGTTCAACAATGTATTGCTCAGGAATCCCGTGCAGCCGTGCTTTTAATTCATTCAATCGTTCAGGATTAATCGTATGTAATTTTTCTTTTTCCATCTTTAGAGTATAGATATCCTTGATTAAGGAAGGTTTAATAGTCCAATTAAATTTTCTTCCATTTTGATTTTGGCATGGTGGTAATTTGCCTTTAAAGCTCCAGTTGAAGTTCCAGTAAGCTCAGATATATCTTTGAAACTCAAATCTTGATAATAACGAAGTTCAAAAACCATTTGCTGTTTTTCAGGAAGCTTGGCTAGGACTTCTTGGACCTTTTTACTGATTTCATCACCGTCCCACTTAAGATCTACAGGGCTAATCGCGGCATGAGATAGCGAATCAACATCACTACTTTTATGACGATTCTCTCTTTTTAGTTCAGTTAATGCTGCATTGCGAACTATGGAATAACACCATGTAAACGGATGACTTTTTCCTTCAAATCTGTGAAGATTTTTCCAAATACTAATCATTCCTTCTTGAAGTGCGTCTTGGGCTTGTGTTTCGCTTTTAAGAATACTTATAGCACAATAAAGGAGACGCTCGCTGTACTGTTCAACAATCTGATAAAAAGAAGCCTCCCATTGCTGGCGCAATAGGAGGCTTTTTATGTCTTTGGGTTCCTCCATGATTACCTTTAGATAAGAGGAAGATAAGAAAGGTTTAAATTATTTTTTTCTTTTAATTACTTTTTGAGCTGCAGAAACTATTGCGTCTGCATTTAATCCGTACTTATCCATTAATTGCGCTGGAGTTCCACTTTCTCCAAAACTATCGTTAACCGCCACGAATTCTTGGGGAACAGGATTATTGGTTACAAGAGTTTGAGCAATGCTTTCTCCCAATCCGCCAAAACGGTTATGCTCTTCGGCGGTTACTACACACCCTGTTTTTTTAATAGATTTTAAAACAATGCTCTCGTCTAGCGGTTTGACGGTTGCCATATTTATTACTTCAGCACTTATACCCACGGAATCAAGTTTTTCTGCAGCTTGCAATGACTCCCAAACCAAATGTCCGGTTGCAACAATTGTCACATCACTTCCTTCTGTCATGAGATCTCCTTTACCAATTACGAAAGGGGCATCAATTTCCGTGAAATTAGCCACTTTTGGACGGCCAAATCTCAAATAAACAGGACCGTCGTAATCAGCAATTGCAATAGTTGCAGCTTTGGTTTGGTTGTAGTCACAAGGGTTAATCACTACCATATGCGGCAACATTTTCATTAAGCCAAGATCCTCAAGGATTTGGTGTGTGGCTCCGTCCTCTCCAAGGGTTAAACCAGCATGTGAAGCGCAAATTTTTACATTTTTACCGCTGTATGCAATGCTTTGACGAATCTGATCATAAACCCGGCCTGTTGAGAAATTCGCAAATGTTCCTGTGAACGGAATTTTTCCGCCAATAGTAAGGCCTGCTGCGATCCCCATCATATTGGCTTCTGCAATTCCCACTTGAAAGAAGCGATCTGGATGCTGTTCGGCAAATGCATTCATTTTAAGCGAGCCTGTAAGGTCAGCGCAGAGGGCGACCACATTTTCATTGGTATTGCCTAATTCTTCCAAACCGGCTCCAAAACCAGAACGTGTATCCTTACTTCCTGTATCGCTGTATTTTTTCATTTTAGTTGATTTTCACTATGGTTGATGAGCCTGGACTCACTCTGAATTCTTTGTTCTTACTGTAACCTGTTTCTTGAGCAAATTTGCTTCTGAACACTACTTTATATTGTCCTGGTTGAAGTTGAAAAACCTGACGTTCGCTACTTTCACTGAGATCAACAACCCATTCATATCCTGTTTCTCTCTGAACGAATACGGCGCCATAACCACTTACTCCAGTTTGAATAGTTACCATTCCAGGCGGTGGAACTGCAATGGTAGTAGAAGCACTTGCCTTGATGTGTATGCCCTTTTGAATGATACGAGGCAAGGTTAAAATTTCTAAGTCGTAGGTGCCGCTAAGGTAACTTTGAGAGGTCCCAAAGTCTTGAACGTGCAGAATAGTTTCTTGATTTTGAGGTTTGATAATGCAAGCAATATTCTTTGCAATTCGAGGAGAAGCTTTAAGTACTAATTCTCCTTGTGGTGTACTCGCCCCAATATGCGTATGCGCGCCACTGTGAATAACAATGCTATCCACACGGACTGGTGGAATAGTGTGGACAACCATGTCATAAACTATTAAAGGGTCAAGAACAAGGGTATCAGGTAGCCCTTTGTAGTTCAAGGTGTGAATAATGTTTTCTTTTATCTTCCCGGAAGTATGGTCATATAGAAGAACGGGTACATCTGTTTCCGTGGGCTTCCCGTGAATATCTAGTAGGTTAATTTGCGCAGTGGTATTATCTAATGCCTGGGAGATAACAACGCCTAAAACATTTTTAAAAGTGTTTTCGTCAGCTGCATCAAAGTAGGTGCCAACACATTCAAAACTACTTTTGAAGTCCTCATCCAAGCCTATTCCAATGACAAAAGGCTTTAGAACAATACCTTCTTTTTGTAGCCGTTTGCTAACGATGCAAGGATCACCATCACAAGCTTCAACTCCATCCGTGATAAGAATAATAATGTTTCTGCAATCTTCGCAAGGAGTGAAGTCGTTGGCCGCTTTCATCAAAGAACCGGCGATTGGCGTAGTACCGCGGGGTGTAATGCTTTTTAGAACCCGCTTAATTTTATAAATATTTCCCTTACCAAAAGGCACTTCTAGGCGCGTATCAGAACAATCCTGTGGAGGGACGGGCTTTTGATGTCCATAAACCCTCAAGGCAAGTTGAAAATTTCCAGCGGCTTGAATGTCTTGCAAACTATCCAACATTTGCCCCATTAAACGCTGAGCAACGTCAATCTTTGCTCCAGTTTCCCAGCGCCCATACATACTTTGGCTTCCATCAAAAACAAATAAAATTCGGGTTAACGGCGGTCGTTGTTCATTATCCTTGCTTTGCGCAAAGAGTATTGTACAAGATAAAAATGCTATGTAGAGAAATAGTTTTTTCAATGGGTAGGGGTTAATAGTCTCCTAGGGTTTCTTCGTTCTGAGATAGCGCACTCAAAAGTTGTTCATCATTAGGCGCAACTCCATGCCATTTATGTGTCCCCATCATAAAATCAACACCGTTACCCATCTCAGTTTGCAGTAACAGGCATATAGGCTTACCATTGCCAAGTTTGCCTTTTGCTTGGGTAAGTGTTTCGTCAATAGCATCAAGATTATTGCCTTGCTTTACATGAATGACTTCCCAATCAAAGGCTTTAAATTTCGCGCCGATTGAACCCATGGCTAAAACATCATTTGTAGAACCGTCTATCTGTTTTTCATTTACATCTACCGCTGCAATCAAATTATCAACGTTTTTGGCGGAGGCATACATTACAGCTTCCCAAATTTGACCTTCTTGAAGTTCTCCGTCACCGTGCAAAGTATAGACAATGCTACGGTCCTTGTTGAGTTTTTTAGCGGTGGCTGCGCCTATAGCGACACTCAACCCTTGTCCAAGTGAACCAGATGCAATTCGTATGCCTTCTAACCCTTCGTGTGTGGTTGGATGACCCTGTAGACGTGAGTTTAATTTTCTGAATGTGTTTAATTCACTAACCTCAAAATAGCCAGCCCGAGCCAAAACAGAATAAATAACTGGGCTTATATGTCCATTGGATAGAAAGAAAACATCCTCACCAATGCCGTCCATTTTAAAGTCTTTAGGATGGTGATTCATGTGTTTAAAGTACAATGAAACCAAGTACTCAACACAACCGAGTGATCCTCCAGGATGACCAGAATTAACAGCATGTACCATTCTTACAATGTCTCTTCTTACTTGACTAACGACGGCTTGAAGGTTATCGTGTGACATCTTTATTTCTTGTTGTTTAGAGGTACTAAAATAGGCCAATTCTATAGGGTTAAAGGAAATAATGTATTCTCATATATACACACGTTGCTAACAAAGATTCCAATTATATTTGCGGCCTTAAAGCATTACGAAATGAAGTGTGGAATAGTTGGTTTACCAAACGTAGGAAAAAGTACATTATTCAATTGTTTATCCAGCGCGAAAGCTCAGGCTGCGAATTATCCTTTTTGTACAATCGAACCCAATGTAGGTCAGGTCACTGTACCGGATCATAGATTAGAGCGATTGGCTGAATTGGTGAACCCTGAGAAGGTACAGGCAGCTAATGTTGAAATCGTTGATATTGCGGGCCTTGTTCGTGGCGCTTCAAAAGGAGAAGGGCTTGGCAACCAGTTTCTTGGCAATATTCGCGAAACCAATGCCATCATTCATGTCCTAAGATGTTTTGAAAATGAAAATGTTACTCATGTTGATGGTTCTATAGATCCCATTCGAGATAAAGAGACTATAGATATAGAATTACAGCTAAAAGACCTTGAAACCGTTGAAAAAAGGCTTGAAAAAGCCAAAAAAATGGCAAAAAGTGGCGAAAAAGAGGCAAAACTGAATGTAGAGACTTTGGAGCGATTGTGTGCTTTTTTAATGGAAAGCAAAAACGTACGAGGATTTGATCGAACCGAACGCGAGCGAGAACTCTTGAAAGAAATGCAGCTGTTAACAGACAAACCTGTATTGTATTTGTGTAATGTGGAGGAGAGTGCTGCTCGGGAAGGAAATAATCATGTGGAAAGAGTCCGCGTGATGGCAGCCGAAGAAAATGCCGGTTGCTTACACATTGCTGTAAGCACCGAAAGTGATATTGCTGAGTTAGAAACCTATGAGGAAAAACAACTGTTTCTTGAGGAACTAGGATTGGAAGATGCCGGGGTGAATCGTGTGATTCGTGCAGCATATAATCTACTTCAATTACAGACCTATTTTACAGCTGGTGTAAAAGAGGTAAGGGCATGGACTATCAAACGCCATTGTACCGCACCGCAAGCTGCTGGGGTGATTCACACAGATTTTGAAAACGGTTTTATCCGTGCCGAAGTAATTTCATTCAAAGACTACGATCAATATGGTTCTGAAAATGCGGTAAAAGAGGCCGGTAAAATGCGCGTAGAAGGGAAAGAATACATGGTTCAAGATGGCGATGTGATGCACTTCCGTTTTAATGTGTAAAACCTGTGTAAATAAACCTGTCTAACCGCCTTGTAATCGACGTGCATCTCTTTATTTTAGGGAGCTAACGATTTCAGCTAAAATGTCACAACAATCGAACTATACCGAGGCCAATATACGCTCATTAGAGTGGGATGAGCACATCCGTTTACGACCTGGGATGTATATCGGAAAATTGGGCGATGGAAAAAGTCCAGATGACGGTATTTACATTCTTCTAAAGGAGGTGTTGGATAATTCCATTGACGAGTTTGTAATGGGTGCCGGTAAGACTATTGAAGTAAAAATTTCTGATGGTCAAGTGGTGGTTCGTGATTACGGTAGGGGAATTCCTTTAGGAAAGGTGGTTGATGTGGTTTCTAAAATCAACACCGGTGCTAAGTATGACAGCAAAGCGTTTAAAAAATCAGTGGGTCTCAATGGAGTGGGAGCCAAAGCGGTTAATGCGCTTTCAACAGAATTTGTAGTTCAGGCATTTCGAGACGGTCAAACCAAGCGCGCCAAATTTGAATACGGAAAGCTAACCGAGGACGATGCCATTATTGAGAGCAGTCAGCGCAAAGGAACCAAGGTTTCATTCCGTCCTGATTCCGAAATATTTATCAATTACCGCTATATACTTGAGTATGTAGAAAAGATGCTTTGGAATTACGCCTATCTAAATCCTGGGCTCACATTGTATTTGAACGGTGAAAAATTCTACAGTGAAAACGGTCTTAAAGATTTGCTTCAAGACAATTTAGACGGGAATACCATTCATGACATCATACATCTTAAAGGTGATGATATTGAAGTGGCTCTGACGCATAGCGAACGCATGCAGGGAGAACAATTTTACAGTTTTGTCAACGGACAGCATACTACTCAAGGGGGTACGCATCAAAATGCCTTCCGAGAGGCGCTGGTGGCAACTATGCGTGATTTTTACGGTAAGAATTTTGACGCTTCTGACGTTAGAAGTTGCGTTATAGGCGCGATTTCATTGAAAGTTATGGAACCGGTGTTTGAATCCCAAACCAAGACCAAATTGGGCTCTTTAGAAATGGCACCAGGCGAAATTCATGTGAGAACCTTCGTGATTAATTTCATGAAGAAAGAGCTGGACAATTACTTGCATAGAAATGCGCCTGTTGCAGAGGCCATTCTCAAAAAGATTCAGCGGGCAGAACGCGAGCGCAAGGATCTACAAGGAATTCGAAAATTAGCAAGAGAAAGAGCCAAAAAAGCATCACTTCACAATAAGAAGCTTAGAGATTGCCGGGTTCATTTGAACGATAAAAAAGCAAGTCCGAAAGGAGATAGAAGGCTTGAATCCACGCTCTTTATCACAGAGGGCGATAGTGCTTCGGGTTCAATAACTAAGAGCCGTGACGTGAATACGCAAGCTGTATTTTCCTTAAAAGGGAAGCCTCTAAATAGTTTTGGATTAACCAAAAAAGTGGTTTATGAAAACGAAGAGTTCAACTTATTACAAGCGGCCCTAAATATTGAAGAAGGACTTGACGATTTGAGGTATAATAATGTAGTGATTGCCACGGATGCTGATGTTGACGGTATGCATATCCGTTTACTGCTAATTACATTCTTTTTGCAATTCTTCCCGGAGTTAGTCAAAGAAGGACACTTATACATTTTACAAACACCATTGTTTCGTGTTAGGAATAAGAAAGAGACCAGGTATTGCTATTCTAATGAAGAGAAGAATGACGCCATAGGTGCTTTAGGTCCTAAACCTGAAATTACCCGATTCAAGGGGTTAGGTGAAATAAGTCCGGATGAATTTAAATACTTCATTGGCCAAGATATACGCTTGGAACCAGTAATGATTAGTAAAGATTACAGATCGGAAGACTTGTTGACATTTTACATGGGTAAAAATACCCCGAAGCGTCAAGAGTTTATCATTGAGAATTTAAGGGTTGAAAAAAACCTTGAAGAAGAATTTCTGAATTAATGAGCGAAGAATTAGATCCACAAATGGATGGTTTAGATCCTGAAATGCAATCGGACGCTGCTTATGATGAAGGAACGCGTATTACCCGTGTTTCTGGTATGTATGAAGATTACTTTTTAGATTATGCTTCTTATGTAATCCTAGAACGAGCAGTTCCAGCATTAAATGACGGATTAAAACCCGTACAGAGACGTTTGCTTCATGCAATGAAGGAAATGGACGACGGACGCTATCATAAGGTGGCCAATATCATTGGACAGACCATGCGTTTCCATCCACACGGCGATGCATCAATAGGTGATGCTCTTGTGCAGATGGGCCAAAAGGATTTACTTATTGATTGTCAAGGGAATTGGGGTAATATTCTCACTGGTGACGGTGCAGCGGCGCCCAGGTATATAGAAGCGCGTCTCACAAAATTTGCACTTCATGTGGCCTACAGCCCTAAGGTTACTGAATGGCAACTTTCTTATGACGGAAGAGCCAATGAGCCTTTGCACCTGCCCATGAAATTTCCAATGCTTTTGGCAATGGGTGTGGAAGGAATTGCTGTTGGATTGAGCACTAAAATATTACCGCACAATTTCAACGAACTCATTGATGCGTCGGTAAAGGTTCTACAGGGTAAGCCCTTCAAATTGGTTCCGGATTTTCCCACTGGAGGACAAGCAGATTTTTCGAACTACAACAACGGCAAGAGAGGCTCAAGAGTACGTGTTCGTGCTAAAATATCTCAATTGGATAAAAATACTTTGGTCATTACTGAGATACCCTACAGTACAACTACCCAAAGTTTGATTGATTCTATTCTTAAGGCAAACGATAAGGGTAAAATCAAGATTAAAAAGATTGAAGACAACACGGCAGAAAATGTGGAGATATTGGTGCATTTGCCCAACGGTATAAGCCCAGATAAGACCATTGACGCGTTGTATGCCTTCACCAACTGTGAGGTTAGTATTGCCCCTTTATCTTGTAGTATTCATGAGGATACCCCGCTGTTTATTGGAGTATCGGAAATTTTACTCAGGTCTACGGAGGCCACAAAGCAAGTATTGAAGGCGGAGCTCGAAATCCGACTAAAAGAGCTTCAAGAACAATGGCATTTTTCCTCTTTGGAGCGCATTTTCATTGAGAAGAAAATTTATAGGGATATAGAGGATGCCGAGACGTGGGAGCAGGTGCTAGAGTTTATTGAAAAAGGATTGGCGCCTCATATTGGACATTTAATGCGTGAGGTGACCCAAGAGGACATCATCCGATTGACGGAGATCAAAATAAAGCGGATTTCTAAATTCGATACGAACAAGGCGAACGATAAGATCATTGAACTCGAGGGTAAGATTGATGCTGTCAAACACGATCTAAATCATTTGGTAGAATTTGCAATCACCTACTTTAAGGACTTAAAAGAGAAGTTTGGTAAGGACCGCGGGCGCAAAACGGAAATCGCAACCTTTGATAGTGTGGAGGCTGCTAAAGTGGTCATTCGGAACCAAAAACTCTATGTGAATAGAGAAGAAGGCTTTGTAGGAACGGCTATGAAGCGCGATGAGTACGTCGCTGATTGTTCAGACATTGATGATATCATAGTAATCCGACGAGACGGAAAATATTCCGTAAGCAAAGTCAAGGACAAGGCATTCTTTGGTAAAGATATTTTGCACGTTGCAGTTTGGAAGAAAGGGGATGAACGAACCGTCTATAATGCCATTTATTTAGATGGAAAATCTAAAGTGAGTTATGTCAAGCGCTTCATTGTCAAATCGATAACTAGAGACCGCGAATATGAACTCACCCAAGGATTTGCAAATTCTAAAATCACGTATTTAACAGTAAACCCGAACGGTGAAGCTGAAAAAGTATTTGTTCTCCTGCGTCAATTAGCAAAGCTCAAGAAATTGAAAATTGACTTAGACTTCGCAGATTTAGCGATCAAAGGTCGGGCTTCAAAAGGCAATATTGTGACCAAATTCCCTGTGAAGCGCATTGAGTTGAAAGAAAAAGGAGAGAGTACACTCGAAGCCCGTAAAGTCTGGTTTGACTCAACTGTTCAACGCTTGAATAGTGATGAAAGAGGAAGACTACTTGGAAGCTTTAAAGGTGAAGACCGCTTGTTGATTGCTTCAAATAACGGAACATTAAAAGTTGTTGTCCCTGAACTGTCGCTTCATTTTGATTCAGATATAATGTATCTGGAGAAATTAGACGTGAGCAAACCAATCAGTGCTGTTTATTTTGACGGTGAGAAAGGGCGCTATTTTGTTAAACGATTTGATTGGGAAGGTGGTGATAAGGAAATAAACATAATTACTGCACATCCAAAAAGTGAATTGAGCTACCTATCAAATGCGTCTCGTCCAGTTATAGAAATGATTTACCGCAAGCAGGGAGGAGATAGTAAGGATCCAGAAACGGTGATTTTAAGTGATTTTATTTCGGTTAAGGGAATAGCTGCAAAAGGCAATCAATTGACTACCGATACCTTGAATAAGGTGGTAGGATTAGATCCATTGCCTGAACAAGAGCCACAATCAGTTGTTGAAGAACTACCACAATTAAACGGCCCAGTCGTTGAAGAAACATTAGAGAAAAATGATTCTCCCGCAGAAAAGCCGTTTATGGGTGAAGACGAACCGCCTCAGATAACTTTAGATTTCTAATTCATGAAAAAGATATTCCTCCTACTCACCCTGACCATAGGAGGTCTAGTTCAAGCTCAATCTAGCTTTAACATTTCTCTACTTGGTAGAGAGAGTTATTTATATGACAATAATGATATATGGGGCTATACTGATTCAGTTGGAACTGAATATGCTTTGGTGGGCACCATAGCAGGAGTGAGTATCGTAGATATATCTTCCTCACAACCTGTAAAAAAGCAATTCATACAAGGGCCGTTCAGCACATGGCGAGATTTGAAGACTTGGAGTCATTATGCATTTGTAACCCATGATTCCCCTTTTGCTTGGAATACAGTGCCAAATCAGGGATTACTAATCATAGACATGGACAGTGTGAATGAATCAAATCCAAGGTTCAAAGCGGTTAACTTTCCAATCCAAGATTCTTTAGGTAATTACGACACCTTAAAAACCGTGCATAATTTATACATAGACGAAAAAGGTTATTGCTATCTGTTCGGTGCGAATATTGGTAATGGTGGAGCACTGATTTTTGATATTAAAAGCGATCCATGGAATCCAACCTATGTGGGAAATTGGGATACCTATTATCTGCACGACGGAATGGTAAGAGGAGATACGCTTTGGGGATCTGCTATCAATAATGGGCTTTATGTGGTAGTCGACGTATCAAACAAAGATTCAACCCAATTAATGGCCTCTAAATCAACACCAAATACGTTTACACATAATACTTGGATAAGCGATGATAACAGCACGTTATTTACAACAGATGAGGTAGGCGGAGCATTCTTGACGGCATATGACGTGAGTGATCTTTCCAACATGACTGAATTAGATCGTATTCAATCGTTACCTGGAACTATGGTCATTCCCCATAATGCTCATGTTTATGGGGATTGGGTAGTAACTTCCTATTATACCTCTGGTGTGCAGATTGTTGATGCCAAGTATCCAGAATTACTTGTGGAGGTTGGATTCTATGATACATCTCCTAATTTTTCTGGAAATGGATTTAATGGTAACTGGGGTGCTTACCCATACTTCGAATCGCAAAAGATTATTTGCTCAGACATAGAAGAAGGTTTATATGTTTTGAATCCAACCTATGTGAATGCTTCTAGAGTGCATGTACAAGTCATAGATAGCATTACAGGAGCGCCTTTGAGTAATGCATTAATCAACATGAAAGATGCAGGCCTTCAAGAATTGAGCAGTATTGATGGATTGGCTGATTTGGGCACGCCAAACAAAGGCAAAGATTCTTTGTCCGTAACTTTAAGTGGTTTTGTCAATGCGGAATTTGAATACAATTGGATTCCCGGAACCTTTGACACCGTGCGAGTGGCTCTACTCAATGTCAATAATATTGGTTTTGATAACAGCCAAAGTACCGCAATCAATATTTTTCCTAATCCCTCTAAAGGAAGAGTTCAATTATCTGGCATCACCTCCGGAACTTATGTGTTGACAGATGTGACCGGACGTATATTGGAAAAAGGAATTATCCGCGAAGAAAACTTACAAATCTCTGGTCAATTTTCTTCGGGACAATATCTCTTGAAGGTGAGTAGTGAAGACTTACATAAAGTATTTCCTCTCTCACTACAGCATTAAAAGTTGGTAGAGTATCCTTTTGTTTTGTAGAATTCCTCAATAATATTAACGACATCTTCTTTGGTATCTGCAATGCGAATCAGATCCGTGTCGTCTGGACTAATTTTTCCTGTGGCCTTTAGTGTATTATTGATCCAATCTTTAAGGCCTTCCCAAAATGAAGCACCATATAAGACAATAGGGAATTGGCTTATTTTTTTTGTTTGAACCAAAGTAACGGCCTCAAACAATTCATCTAAGGTTCCAAAACCTCCTGGCATTACTACGAATGCCTGACTGTATTTTACGAACATCACCTTACGAGCAAAGAAATAATCGAAGTTTAGATTTTTATCGTGATCTATATAAGGGTTACTGTTCTGTTCAAAAGGTAAATCAATATTCAATCCTACACTTGGGCCTGCACCTTTCTGGGCACCTTTATTTGCAGCTTCCATGATTCCTGGACCACCACCAGTGATGATTCCATATCCTTTTTTTGTGAGTTGTTCGGCAATATCGGTAGCTGCCTGAAGATATTCGGGTTCAGTAGAATTCGTTCTAGCCGATCCAAAGATGCTTACACAGGGTCCAATTCTTCCGAGACTCTCGTAGCCTTCAACAAATTCGGACATGATTTTAAATAGTGCCCAGCTGTCATTTGATTTGATATCAGTCCAGGTCTTTCTTTTTAGGTTATTCATAGTAATAGGTTAATTAACCAATAAGGTACAATTATATACACGAAAAGAATACCTATTTATTTCAATTCCAAAGCAAGAAATTGCCCTGTAATGCTTTGTGGGTTGGTAATGACCTCTTCAGGACTTCCAATGGCAACAATTTTTCCTCCCCCTGATCCGCCTTCTGGCCCTAAGTCTATAATATGGTCTGCTTGCTTAATAACATCCATGTTGTGTTCAATGATAATGACTGTATTACCTTGATCAACAAGTTGCTGAATAACCTCCATGAGTACACGAACATCTTCAAAATGCAAACCTGTTGTGGGCTCATCTAAAATATATAGGGTATTTCCAGTATCTCTTTTACTCAATTCAGAGGCCAATTTTACCCGTTGAGCTTCTCCGCCACTTAATGTGGTAGAAGGTTGGCCCAGCCTAACGTAACCTAAGCCAACATTCACTAGTGTACTTAACTTCAAGTGAATCTTAGGAACATGTTCAAAGAACGTAAGAGCGTCCTCAATACTCATGCTTAAAACATCACTGATGCTTTTACCTTTATACCTAACCTCAAGGGTTTCTCGGTTGAATCTTTTGCCTTGACACGTTTCGCAGTGCACATAAACATCTGGAAGAAAGTTCATCTCAATCACTCTTAATCCACCGCCTTCGCAAGTTTCACATCTGCCACCTTTTACATTGAAAGAAAACCTACCCGGTTTATAGCCTCGAATTTTACTTTCAGGAAGGTTTGCATACAAATGACGAATTTCTGACCAAACACCCGTATACGTAGCGGGGTTGGAGCGAGGTGTGCGTCCAATAGGACTTTGATCAATATCAATGATTTTATCAATATGCTCTGTCCCCTCTATACTTTGGTAAGGCATAGGTTTTCCAACTGCACGGAAAATTAGGTGATTGAGGATAGGGTAGAGCGTTCCATTAATTAAAGTACTCTTTCCGCTTCCGCTGACTCCCGTGACACATGTAAGAACCCCTAAAGGAATGGATACGGAAACATTTTGAAGATTATTTCCGGAGGCACCGTTCAATACGATTTGATTCGTTGCCGTTCTTCTCTTTAAAGGTGTTGGAACACTGCGGCTACCGTTGAGGTATTCCGCTGTAATACTCTTTGCACTGCGTATTTCTGCAATTCCTCCTTGCGCAACAATATTTCCACCGTGAACACCGGCTTTAGGACCAATATCTAATATGAAGTCAGCAGTTTGAATCATATCCTTATCATGTTCAACAACAATGACGCTATTGCCAATATCACGCAATTGTTTCAAACTATCAATTAGTCTAGAGTTGTCGCGTTGATGTAGTCCTATTGAAGGTTCATCTAATATGTATAATACGTTGACAAGTTGAGATCCAATTTGAGTAGCCAAGCGAATTCGTTGAGCCTCGCCACCACTGAGGCTTCGCGCACTTCTGTTAAGGTTTAAATAGCCTAAGCCCACATCTAATAGGAATTTGGTCCTTGCTTTGAGTTCTTTAACTATTTCTTCTGCAATTTTCCATTCCTTTGGATTAAGCTGGTGCTCCAATTTGTTCACCCATGCTGTAAAGTCAACCAGGCTCATGCTGCTTACCTCACTAATACTGCTACCCGCTATCTTAAAATGTAAGCTTTCACGTTTCAAGCGTGCACCTTGACAACTGGAACAAACTACATTATCCATGAAATCATCTGCCCAACGCTGAATAGCCCGGCTCTTGGTGTCTCTATATTGTGAATCAATAAAGTTGACCACACCTTCAAAATTGACTTTGTATTCTTTGGTAACCCCAATAGCTTTATGGTCAATGGTCATGACCTCATTGGTTCCGTTAAGAATAATGTCCAAAGCACTTTTTGGGATATCTTCTATTGCGGTGTCTAAGTCAAAACCGTGTTTTACCGCGATAATTTCTAATTGATTGAATATCCAGTTTTTCTTGTATTCTCCAACAGGAGCAAACCCACCTTTTCGAATCGTTCTCTTTGGATCTGGAATAACCTTCTCTAGATTCACCTCTTTTACAGTCCCTAGTCCGTCACATTTTGTGCATGCTCCTTTTGGACTGTTAAATGAAAAAGTATTTGGCTCAGGTTCTTGATAGGCAATACCAGTTGTGGGACACATGAGTTGTCTGGAGAAGTATGCAATTTCTTCTGAATCTAAGTCTATGATTGCAATGGTTCCTTTTCCATGAGACATAGCCGTTTCAACGCTTTGAACGATTCTTTTCTCTGCCGTTGCAGCCACGCGAATACGATCAACTACAATTTCAATATCATGAGTTTTGTATCGGTCTAATCGGAAGCCGCTACTGACTTCTACAATTTTACCATCGACCCGCGCCCGTACAAATCCCATACGTACGATTTGTTCAAAAAGTTCTCTGTAATGCCCTTTGCGCGCTCGCACAACAGGAGCCAATACGGCAACTCTTTTGTTTACAAAGCGTTCACCAATGAGTTCTACAATTTGAGCATCAGTGTAGCTTACCATAGGCTCACCGGAATTGTAGCTAAAAGCAGTAGACGCCCGAGCGAAAAGCAGTCTAAGGAAGTCGCTCAATTCTGTTACGGTACCTACCGTTGATCTTGGATTCCTTGAAGTTGTCTTTTGCTCAATGGAAATCACGGGACTCAACCCTTCTATTTTATCCACTTCAGGTCGCTCCATAGTGCCTAAGAACTGCCGAGCATAGGAGGAGAAGGTTTCCATATATCTGCGTTGTCCCTCAGCATAAATGGTATTGAACGCCAAAGAGCTTTTACCAGAACCGCTAAGACCCGTTATGACAACAAGCGAATTCCTTGGTATTTTAACATCTACATTACGTAGATTATGCGCCTTAGCGCCGTATACTTCAATGTGTTCGCTCATGTTTATTTGGCAACAAGTATGGCGTACGTGTTATTGGAACTATTGGTCAACTTGTCTGCTCGAATCCAGGGGTTATATAATCTAAGCTCCTTGTACGTTATACGCTGTTCTAGAGCCCAATCAACCCAATTTTCTACAGGGCCGTCTACTAAAACGGTATCAAATACCGGCAATTTGTAGCCTTCGCTGTTGTGGTAGATATAGCCGTAATCATTCAAATTTTCATGAATATGCTTTACGGCCGCTATTCTAAAAATGTAACGTGCTGTTTCATTATTTAGCCTAAGGTCATAGTAGTTGTTCACCTGCTGCTCGTTTAGTCGTTTTGCTGTACCAGCCATTCCCATGTTATAAGAAGCAGCAGCCAAAGTCCAATTATCAAAACGCTCATAGGCTTCACTCAGATACGAACAAGCAACCCTTGTTGCTTTCTCCATATGATAGCGTTCGTCAACTTCATTATCAATCTGCAATCCTTTTTCGCGACCCGTAGATTTCATTATTTGCCATGGGCCAGCAGCACCGGCAGGACTAACAATGTCTTGCAATCCACTTTCTATAAGTGCTAAATATTTGAAGTCGTCTGGGATATTCTCTTCCTGAAGAATTGGTTCAATCACTGGAAACCATTTATCACTCCGTTTAAGCATCAATAAATTATTACTTTGCCAATAGGAATTAACCAATATCTCTCTGTCCAGTCTTTCCTGAACATCTAAACTGCTCAATGGCATTTCTTCTCCAGCAATGCTAATGGAACGAGGAAGTTTAAATGGCTTAACCGTGCTCGGAGGAGTTTCTGCGGGATGCGTTTGATCTTTTGATGCTGAAGTAATGCTTAGAATAACCAAAGTACATGCTACGCCGATGAGTATGCTGAGAATACTATTTTTCATAAGTAAAAGGCGAATTGAAATCTTTTAATAGAGGTCCTTCTTCATCTTTTTTGCTCAGTTTTGGATGATGTACCCCCCAATCTATGGCCAATGCTGGGTCATTCCATAATATATTCCCTTCATGCTCAGGGCTGTAGGTGTTTGTGCATTTGTATAAAAAAACTGTATCATCCTCTAAAGTTGCAAATCCATGTGCAAAACCGGGGGGTATCCACAACATTGTTTTATTGACACTATTGAGCTCAATACTAAAATGTTCTCCGTAAGTAGGTGATCCTTTACGAATGTCAAGGGCAATGTCAAGAACACGACCCTTTTGTACCCTTACGAGTTTCCCTTGGGCCGTAGGGGGTGATTGAAAATGCAGTCCTCTTACCACACCTCTACTAGATAAGCTTTCGTTATCCTGAATAAATTCTGCCTCAATACCGGCGTTGGTAAAATGACTTTTATTGAATGATTCAAAAAAATAGCCGCGTTCATCACCAAAAACATTTGGCTGAACAATACATAAATCTGGTATGGGTGTAGGAATAAATTTCATAACCCAAAAATAAAAGGATAAGGGCTAAACAAGCGTTGGGTCCACCTTTTCTTTTAGCAAATTTGAAATTTGTGAGCTATGCGTTGTAAAACTCAAGTGGGTAGCACCTTGAAGAATCCAAAAACGATCTTTAGACGGCTTTTGAATGGAAAAAACTGGATCTAATTCCCCAAGAATGGTGTCAACAGGAGCAAGTGGTGCAGGTCTTTCCCAATGCAATATGGCGCGCAGCACCCAACGGTAGTATTGACAATCAAATTGCTCCATAGTCTCAAGGAGTAAGTCTAATTGTCTAGATGGTTCAGTATTGAGTCGTGTCATGAACTTGATCAAAGAAAGAATCATTCCATGAGGAGCCCACCGCAGAATTCCAGTGGCCGCTATATTTTTAAAAACAGGTCTTAAATCTGCTTCATAATGCAGGGAGTTTAGTAAGACAACACGTTGGACCTTATTTCTTGAAGCCCAATCCTGAGCAACGATTCCGCCAAAGCTATATCCAAAAATCAAGTCATTTTCCTTGATGGGATAGGCTCCCAATAATCGATCTGCGTATTCAGAGAGTGATTCCTCTGTTTTGGGTTCAATCCATTCTAAATAGGTAGCGTTCCAAGGAAATTTAAATGACTTAAAAATCCTTGAATCTGCGCCCATTCCTGGTAGTACCCAAACTCTACATTCTGACATTACTGTATATGTTGCTTTATAGTAGTATATACAAGCGGGTGAATAGATTTGTTCGCAGCAATAATGCTATCTGAGGCAATAGGGATCTTTTCATTTTCAAAATTAGACACTAGACCTCCTGCTTCGCGGACTAAGACTATACCAGCGGCTACATCCCAAGGACTTAATCCGTATTCAAAATATCCATCAAAACGGCCGCATGCGGTGTATGCTAAATCAACTGCTGCAGTTCCAATGCGTCTTACACCTCTGGTATGCTGGTAAAAATGGGCAAGGGTATTTTGGAAACCCTCTAGTTTTGAAAATTCATAATATGGAAACCCGGTAGCCAGTAAAGATTCCTCAAGATTTTTAGTGCTTGTCACGGAAATAGGTAGCCCGTTCAAAAAGGCCCCGCCATCTTTATAGGCGGAAAAACATTCATTCATACCTACCTCATAGACTATGCCTAAAACAGGGGTTCTATTTTTTAATAAGGCTATACTTACACTATAAATAGGGAGACCATGAACAAAATTAGTTGTCCCGTCTAAGGGATCAATGACCCATAAATATTCTTTCTGTGTATCCTGATGGACCGTGCCCTCCTCTGTAAGAAACCCCGCTTCGGGAAGGAGTTGAGTTAATTTTGTAACTATTAATTTTTCAGCAGATCTATCGGCGTGACTTACTAGAGCATTTAAGCTTTTTAATTCTACTGCGTTTCGATCAAAATTCTTTTGAGCTTTTCGTAGGTACGCACCTGCCTGTGTCGCAACGTCCGCAACTTGAGGCGCGAGTACACTGAGTTCAATCATGCTAACTCTTTCGCCGTATGTTTTAGTCTGATGCTCTTGCAGAGCGACTTGAGATTGCTTCCATCTTCATTGGTAGCACCGTAAACCTCCATGACTTGATTTCGGTTTTGAGGCTCAAATCCAACCATCCCTACAAAGAGGCCTTCTCTAATTTTGAAAAGGCGTGCTTCGTTGACGATTCCATCATTCAATTGACCTTCGCTGACAAATTGCCAGAAGTTGGAAAACTCTCGCTCGCTACAGAGCGGATTATATTCTAGAAAAATTAGTGGCATTGGCGGTGCGGCTTTGTTCTTCTAATATAACAAAACCATCATCGCAAATACCTGAAAGACAAAAAGTTTTAGTTTTATGTGCTAATTCGGGGTTCCAGTAGGTCTTCACCCTCAAATAATTGTCTGTATATCCGTACATAAATCCTTCTCTATTTTCATCTTCAAATAGAATAGGTCGTTTTTTACCAATCTGATTTTCATAAAACGCACGCTTCTTTTTCTCGCTGAGAATTCGCATCATTTTATTGCGACGCTTTCGCTCTTGAATAGGCACAACGCCTTCCATTTCTGCAGCTAATGTATTTGAACGTTCACTATAGGTAAAAACATGTAAATAACTTACGTCTAGATCATTAATAAAGTTGTAGGTCTCTAGGAATAGTTCCTCGGTTTCTCCAGGAAATCCCACTATGACATCCACACCAATACATGCATCTGGATTTATAGATTTAATAGTTTCCACGCGTTGCGCATATAGACTGCTCATATATCTACGCTTCATTTTTTTTAGAATTGCGTCGCTTCCACTTTGCAAGGGGATATGGAAGTGCGGTACAAATTTGCTGCTACTTTGGGTAAATTCTATGATTTCATTTCGCAACAAGTTTGGTTCAATACTCGAAATACGAATACGGTCCACATCTACATGACGATCTAAGGCTTGGACTAAATCCAAAAAGGTATTTTCATGGTGCTTATTACCAAATTCACCTTTACCATAATCTCCAACATTTACTCCCGTTAGTACAATTTCGCGAATACCTTTATCTGCTATTTCTTGTGCCTTTTGAATGATATTTTCTAAAGTATCGCTTCTTGAAATACCTCTTGCTAGCGGTATGGTACAATAGGTGCATTTGTAATCACATCCATCTTGAACTTTTAGGAAAGCCCTTGTTCTATCTCCAGCGCTATATGAACTAACAAAACTGTCTGCTTCAGCTATTTCACAACTGTGTACAAGAGCATTACCCTCTGTCTTTTTTAATGCGCCAAGAAATTGGGTGACATTGAATTTTTCAGTTGCTCCTAAGACTAAGTCTACGCCGGGCATTTCCATGATTTGTTTGGGCTTCAATTGAGCATAGCATCCCACAATAACTACAAAGCCTTCTGGATTTGCTCGCAAAGCCCTTCCTACAATATTCCTGCACTCGCGATCCGCGTTTTCAGTTACTGAGCAGGTATTAATGACATAAACGTCCGCAGCATCTTTGAATGAAACTTCTTCAAAGCCGTTTGATCTAAAATCTTGCGCGATTGTGGAAGTCTCTGCAAAATTGAGCTTACATCCTAGCGTATGAAAAGCAACTCTTGGCATTAAATAAGATTTACTTCAGGTTCTAGTTGAATTCCAAAACGTGCATACACATCTTCCATTATGTTTTGAGCAAGCAAGTGGATTTCACGTCCAGTGGCGTTGCCATAATTGACCAAAACTAACGCTTGATTTTGGTGCACACCTGCATCTTTTTCTCTATGCCCTTTCCATCCACACTTTTCAATGATCCAACCTGCCGCCAGCTTTTTGCCGCCTTCTGCAGGATAAGAAGGCATGTTGGGATATTTATCTAGAAGTTCTTCTGCTTTTTCTGTGGATACAACGGGGTTTTTAAAAAAAGAACCGCTATTACCGATTTGCGAAGGGTCGGGAAGTTTGCTTTTGCGTATTGCAACAACAACATCGCTAATTTGCTTTGGTGTAGGTTTGGAAACACCCATTTTTTGTAGTTCACCCTTTATTGCACCATACTCTGCATTAATTCGGTGATTTCTTTTAGTCAATTTCAAAACAACCTGTGTAATAACGGCCTTTCCTTTCCATTCATTTTTGAAAATGCTGTTTCGATAACCAAACCGCGCCTCTTCTTTGGACAGTTTGAACGGAGAGCTATCGTCAATCATTACACCCTCACAGCTTACAAATACATCCTGTAATTCCACTCCGTAAGCACCAATATTTTGAACCGGTGCAGTTCCGCAATTTCCTGGTATAAGACTTAAATTTTCCAAGCCTCCTAGGCCTTGCATTAGGGTCCATAGAACAACCTCGTGCCAATTTTCACCTGCACCAAAACGGATGTGAACATGGTCATTGTCTTCAAAGACAACTTCCCGTCCATGTATGTCTACCTTTAAGACATCTCCTTCTACATCGTTGGTAAGTAGCATATTTGAGCCACCACCTAGAACAAGGGCAGGCGCGCCGTGATGCTTTAAGTAGTTTGCGATTTCTTCCGCACTATGTGCCCAAATTAATCGGCTTGCCTTTTGATCTATTCCAAAGGTATTTAGCTTTGCTAAGCTTTGATTAATTTGTACAATCACCTTTCCTTATTATCTAGTAGTGTGCGGATAAACTTCTAACGCTGCTCTCAATATAGCAATACATTCCTTTAACGCGTCTGTGTTAAGAACATAAGCCAATCTTGCTTGCTGTACACCTAGTTCAGGCTTGGCATAGAATCCAGCCGCAGGTGCCATCATTAAAGTCATTCCCTTGTAGTTGAAATCACTAAGTAACCATTGCGCAAAATGTTCTGCACTTTCAACAGGAAAGGATGCAACAGCATAAAATGCGCCTTTGGGCATGGGACAGAAAACCCCATCAATACTATTCAAGCCTTCAACCAGCACGTTTCTTCGTTCCACGTATTCGGCGTTCACTTGGTCAAAATATTCCTGAGGTGTTTTCAATGCTGCTTCACTGGCAATTTGGGCATAGGTAGGAGGTGAAAGACGCGCTTGTGCAAATTTCATTGCTGTAGCCATAAACTCCTTGTTCTTACTAACCAAGCAACCAATTCTAGCACCACACATGCTGTATCTTTTGGAGAAACTGTCAACAACAATAGCATGATCTTCCATTCCATCCATACTTAAGATGCTATGGTGCTGTTCGTTGTCATAAGTGAATTCACGATAGACTTCATCTGCAATTAGAAACAAATCATGCTTTAAAACAATGGATTTTAATTGTTCAAGTTCCTCTTTACTATACAAGTATCCCGTTGGATTTCCTGGATTACAGATTAAAATTCCTTTGGTCTTAGGAGTAATGGATTGTTCAAACAGCTCAACAGGAGGCAATGCAAATCCATTTTGAATGGATGCCTCCACTGGGACAACTTTCACACCACTTGCAGTAGCAAACCCATTATAGTTGGCATAAAACGGCTCAGGAATAATGATTTCATCACCTTCATCCATGGCAGCGCCAAAGGTAAAAAGCAGTGCTTCTGATCCACCAGTTGTAACGATAATTTCATCCGTGCTAACTGGTAATTTTTTACCGTGATAATAGTCTGAAAGTCCTTTGCGAAGAGTTTCAAAGCCGGCGCTGTGGCTGTAGGCTAAAACAGGAACGTCAGCTTCTTTAATAGCTTTTTGCGCACCTAGAGGCGTTTGTATATCGGGCTGGCCAATGTTTAAATAGAATACTTTATTCCCGTTTCGCTCCGCTTGTTCTGCAAATGGAACAAGCTTGCGTATAGGGCTTGAAGGCATGTTATGGCCTTTGGTAGATATAGAAGGCATCAATCTTTGTTTTTAAGAATGAAAAAGCCCCGCAAAAATACGGGGCTTTCTTAAAATATCGTAGGAATGTAGTATTCCTTATTTGGCTATAATACTTCCGCCTTCTTTTTTAGTCGGTGTAGTTTGCTGTGCAGCAGGATTCATAACCTGTCCCTTAATAGTCAACACGACTGTTTTATTGGTTGCATTTGAATTGACAGTAACAGTTTTGTGAAAGTTACCCATTCTATTTGTGTCATATTTTACAGTGATTTCACCTTCTTGACCTGGCGCTATTGGTTCGCGCGTCCATTTAGGGGTAGTACAACCACAAGAAGCACGGACTGTATTCAATACTAAAGGTTGATTTCCTTCATTTTTGAACTTAAAGACTCTAGTTCCATTAGCTCCTTTATCAATTTTACCGTAATTAATTACTTTTTCTGCGAATTGAATTTTCGCGCCATCTGCAGGTTGCTCTTGTGCTTGAGCCGCAAAACCGAATAGAGCAACGGCCAATGTTAGGATGAATTTTTTCATGTCTTTATCATAATTTGGAAAACCAAATGTAATTCTAATGAAGTGGCTTTCAAAGGAAATTAACAAACTCTTAGCCTTAGGGTTCTTTGGATGCGTGAAGGCGCTTATTTTTGCAACTTATAACAAGAATGAGCTTCATGCGTGAAATCGGTAAATACACTCCCGGAGAAATAGAATCTAAGTGGTATACACACTGGTTAAATAATAAATACTTCCATGCGAAAGTATCTGATAAAGAGCCGTATACAATAGTAATTCCTCCGCCCAATGTTACGGGTGTACTGCACATGGGGCATATGTTGAATAATACCGTTCAAGACGTTCTTATTAGAAGAGCGCGCATGCTTGGTTTGAACGCATGTTGGGTGCCTGGTACAGATCATGCTTCTATTGCAACAGAGGCAAAAGTGGTCAAACGACTACGTGAGCAGGGTATTAAAAAATCAGATTTGAGCCGAGAAGATTTCTTGAAGCACGCTTGGGATTGGACAGATGAATACGGCGGAATCATTCTAAAGCAGCTTCGTCGATTGGGTGCCTCGTGCGATTGGGATCGAACGGCATTCACTTTAGATGATGTTAGGAGTGAACAAGTTGTAGATGTGTTTATTGACCTGCATAAAAAAGGGTTAATCTATCGCGGACTTCGAATGGTCAATTGGGATCCAGTTGCTTTGACTGCAATTTCTGATGAGGAAGTCATTCATAAAGAAGAAAACAGTAGGCTGTATTACATGTCCTATCAGATTGATGGCTCAGATGAAGCATTACAAGTGGCAACGACACGTCCAGAAACTATATTCGGTGATACTGCTGTATGCGTGCATCCAGAGGATCAACGTTATCAGCATTTGAAAGGCAAGCAAGCCATTGTGCCGCTTGTAGGTAGAAAAGTTCCCATCATTTTTGATGAATATGTGGATATAGAGTTTGGTACGGGAGCCTTAAAAGTCACTCCTGCCCATGACACCAATGATCAGATGTTAGGCGAAAAGCATGATCTTGAAGTCATAAATGTTTTTGATGAGCATGCTGCCTTGAATGAACATGGCGGCCAATTTGTAGGACTTGATCGATTTGATGCTCGAAAAAAAGTGGCCAAGGCGCTCGAGTCGGAGGGGCTTTTAGTTGAAACCAAAGATCTTCGCAACAAGGTTGGTCGCAGTGAGCGAACAGATGCTGTAATAGAGCCTCGACTCAGTATGCAATGGTTTTTAAAAATGTCTAGCCTTGCCGAAAAGGCTATTGACGGTGTGAAATCAAAAGATGTTGCCCTATATCCATCGCATACAGAAAAAACATACCTCTATTGGATGGAAAACATCAAAGACTGGTGTGTGTCTAGGCAGCTTTGGTGGGGTCATAGAATACCCGCTTGGTATGATTCTAAAGGAAATGTTGCTGTATGTAAATCGCATGAAGAAGCGGTGGCTGCACTTGGAACTTCTGAGATTCATCAAGATGAAGATGTAATGGATACTTGGTTCAGTTCATGGTTATGGCCGTATAGCGTTTTCTCTGGTAATAAGGAGGAAGAGGATTATTTCTATCCAACAAATACCCTAGTTACAGGTCAAGACATCATTTTCTTTTGGGTGGCTAGAATGATTATGGCTGGTTATGAATTTAAAGGTAAACGACCTTTTAAGGATGTTTATTTTACCGGAATGGTTCGTGACAAGAAACGTCGAAAAATGTCAAAATCATTAGGAAACAGTCCCGATCCGTTGGACCTGATAGATAAGTATGGTGCGGACGGAGTTCGTGTTGGTATGTTAATGACTGCACCAGCGGGGAACGATTTACTTTTTGATGAGGATTTATGTTCTCAAGGTTCCTTCTTTGCAAATAAGGTTTGGAATGCCTTCCGTTTGGTGGGAATGTGGGAATCCGGTGATGGTGAAATGAACCCGAGCGAAAGATTGTCCATTAATTGGATGCGAAACAGAATAGCGGAGGCACTAATAGAACTTGAAAGTAGTTTTGAAAAGTACAGACTATCAGAGGCTCTAATGACAACATATAAATTGGTTTGGGACGATTTCTGTTCATGGTATCTTGAGATGATAAAGCCATTGAAGGGCGAACGTATTTCAGGTGATGCTTTAGAGGAAACCAAAGCCATATTCAATTCACTTTTAGAAATTATGCACCCGTTTATGCCATTTATTACCGAAGAATTATGGCAAAATCTAGCGGATAGAAAGGACGGAGAAACCATCAATTTTGCGGTTTGGCCAACTTTAGAAGTCACAGACGCTCGGGTGCTAAAATCGTTTGAGCACTTTGCGGATATTGTCGGTGGCATTCGAACTGTGCGCAATGAAAACGGTATTGCCCCAAAAGAATTATTGACTATCGAGATTGTGAAGAATACCAATCACGATTCATCCTACGATTCTTTAATTAAGAAACTAGCGAATGTGGAGGCTATAGTTGAAGTAGAAGAAGTGAAAAAATCTGCATTTAGTTTTGTCGTGGGGGGCATCAACTATACTATTCCTGCTGATGCTTTTGTTGATTTAGATGAAGAGATAGCTAAGCTTCAAGAGGAATTGAAGTATACGGAGGGTTTCTTAAACAGTGTGCTTAAAAAATTGAGTAATGAACGGTTTGTGTCCAATGCACCCGATGCGGTGGTTGCTTCGGAACGTAAAAAGCAAGCGGATGCGGAATCCAAGATTACGCTAATTACTCAGCGATTAGAGGCTTTGAAAAAATAATTTGGGAATCAAAAAGCCCGGTGCAACGCACCGGGCTTTTTTCAGGGGTACTACGTCCTGGTAGAAAAGGGCTCGAGTATAAATAACCACAAACACTCACATCACGATCGAGCCCAATTCCAGTACTATTTAGGTTTAATGGTTAGCGTATAAACGGCTTTGCATACTCTTCTTGCGGGTTCGCCTTTGATTCGTTTGCTCACATAGACCTTGAGGTCCACCTGGCGTTTACCGTTTGGAGCGAAATTACTTTCTACTAAAAGGTCTTCTCCAAGTGCGGCATTCCTATAAAGTTTTAGGTCAATATTTTTGACACTTTCTTCGTAGCGATCATTGATAAATAGAGATTGGATACGATTTTCTTTAATGGAATTCATGGTGTCCATCAAATTCCACAGCGTAAGCATCCCTTGACTGTCCACCATGTCTTTGTCTATGCTCAATTGCATTCTTGATTTTAAGGGTCCTTGTTTTTTAACTGAGGAAAAGAAATTTTTCATGTAGTATGCTTTTTAGATAAAAAAAGCGCCTTCACATGGTGAAGGCGCTTTGAATATCTTGGGTTGTCTATTTTTAATTTATGCCTTCACTTTTTTATACATACAACCCTTCCACATAGTAATGTGGTTATTATTGATTGTATTATGAATAAATACGTTTGACATAGTTACGAATGTAGGATATAAAATAATAACGACTAACTATTGTCAAATATTTTACAATTTATTTTTTCGCGTTATTTTTTTCTAAACTCTACCCAGGTCTGCCACATTGCTCCAGGTTTTTGCCCTTGAAGTTTGCTGTGTAGCTCTTTAGAAGCTGCTCTTGGATTTGGAATCGAAGCAAAGCTTTGAAGCGTTTGTACTGCTTCACGCCCTAAACCGGGTAAGGATTGCGGCGTGTTGTACTTAGGGTCAATCATCTTCAATGCATCTAGGGAGCCATAAATATCCCCCTGAAGGCGTCTTATTTCAATAAGTCTTAAAGCGGCAGATGTATTTCTAGGGCTCATAGAAAGCACCTGATCGTAATAATCCTGCGCCTCTGTCAACTTACCCTCTATTCTGCGGATTTGCCCCATTTGATTTAGACTAAGAATGTGGTTTGGATGGATTTCTAAAGCTTCTTGAAATTTAGCAGCACATTTCTTTAGTGCAGACGTATTGGGGTTTTGTCCGGCCTGCATAAGAATACCTAATCCTTCAAAATAGGGCATGGGATTGTTATAGATATCCATTTCAAAGTATGGGCTTTGTGCCGAAGCGCTGTACCCAATCATTTTTTTGGTGTTCCGACTCTGGTATCCATCCAATGCACGAGAAGCATCTTTTTCTCCATTGATTCTAGAGAAACTGATGAAAACCGAATAAATTAGAAGTGCTGAGGTCAACACGAATCCCGATAGCTTGGTGGTTGACAGTAGTACTTTTGAGGTAGCGGATAAGTAACCCAATGCAACGCCGAATGGAATCAACAAGGTGGCTCTTTCCAGTGGGAACTCTCCTAAACCATAGCCTACGAAAGCAATTGTTGTAAGTCCAAAAATGAGTTGTTGTTTATGTTGAAATAAATGCACGATACACAGGCCAATAAGACCTATAAAAAAGAGGACGCCAACTCCTGTTTCACTTAAAAGCCAAATCAAATCATTATGCGGTCGTAGAATAGAGGTAGTTCCATTCATAACGCTTTCATTGGTTCCTTTTAAGCCCGTGCCCGGATAGGCTACTTTCCATTGCCCTGCACCCACGCCAGTAATGGGGTTGTCCAAGAACATTTCTTTGGAGGCTTTCCAATAGTGCATTCTGCTTTGAATGGTGCTATTATCAATTATTTTTTCACTCCCACTAAATAGTACCACAAGTCCAATTCCAACTGTAATTATTCCTAATGCAACAAGACTGTTATTTCTATTTTGACTCTTCTTATGAAATGAATATACTGCTATGGAGATGAGTATAACAAGAAATGCCGCTACCCACACGCCTCTAGTTTGTAGAAGAAGAATTTCTAAAACAGCAAGACTAACAGCTATTCTCTGCAGCCATAATCCAATGGAATCGGGCAACCTGCAGGATAAAGCAGCAGGAAGGAGCATTAACAAGGTAGCCGCTGCATAATTTTTGTGCGCGAATAGTTGGCCGCTCGCGAGGTAAATATTCCCTTCTTTGTAAGCATCATTAATTGCGGGTAAAATACTTAATCCCGCAATGATTAAAGCAATTTGAGCCCCCACGCTAAAGGCAAGAAGAGTGTCCTTTTCTCTATTTCTAAATGCATCTGCTGAAATCACCGTTATTCCAAACAGCAACGCCATTCTAGCAATATGACCATGGAGTTCACTTTGGGCGCTGACAGCACCATATTTCAGGAGTGGCCACGCGACTAACCCGAGTATCATCAAATCTATTAATGTGATTTTGGTGCTGAAACTTTTTCTGTGAATTCCCAAAGTGGCTAGTCCAAGTATTCCTCCCATTGCCATTCGTTGCCATAAACCCAAGTCTTGAAGTCCTGTATGGATGGAAAGAAGAACCGCAACGGGTAAATAAAAAAACGGAGACGTAAACACCTTCATATTTTTCGCTTTGCCGTGAAGATAGGGAAAAGAATCATTGACACTTCTGATGTATCTTAGAGGACCCAAATACATCACAGAAATATGGATATCCCTGCTCCGTACGTACCCAAGAACAAGGTGCGCATCGTCACAGCGGCTTCTCTTTTTGACGGCCATGATGCTGCCATTAATATTATGCGCCGAATCATTCAAAGTACCGGTTGTGAGGTTATACACCTCGGTCATGACCGCTCTGTTGAGGAAGTCGTAAATACTGCAATTCAAGAAGATGCCAATGCCATTGCCATGACTTCCTATCAAGGAGGACACCTTGAATATTTTAAATATATGTATGATTTACTTCAGCAAAGAGGAGCTCAGCATATCAAAATATTCGGAGGTGGAGGCGGTACCATCTTGCCTGAAGAGATTGAAGAATTACATGCCTACGGGATTACCAGATTGTACCATCCTGACGATGGTCGAAAGATGGGTTTACAAGGTATGATCAACGATTTGGTGGAGCAGTCAGACTTTTTGGTTGGAGAAGAAACACCCGGCGAAGTAAAAGATATTTCCGGCGCGGCGAATCCTATAATCGCAAGATGGATAAGTGCGGCAGAAAACTGTGGCAAGGCGCATCGTGATGCCATAAATGAAATAACGGAAAGAGCTTCGGCGATCAAAACACCCATTTTAGGTATTACCGGTACGGGAGGAGCGGGGAAGAGTTCAATGGTAGATGAACTGGTTCGTAGGTTCACTGTAGATTTTCCCTCTAAACGCATTGCAGTAGTCTCCGTAGACCCATCTAAAAGAAAAACGGGCGGTGCATTACTCGGAGATCGAATTAGGATGAATGCCATAAATCACGAAAATGTATTCATGCGTTCTCTTGCTACCCGTCAGGCTAATTTGGCACTGAGTGCCCATGTTCAGAATGCCTTAGACATTCTTAAGGTGGCGGGTTTCGATTTAATCATTTTGGAAACCTCTGGTATTGGTCAGAGCGATACGGAAATATTGGATCACAGTGATGCAAGTCTTTATGTCATGACTCCGGAATATGGAGCGGCGACTCAATTGGAAAAAATAGACATGCTCGATTTTGCAGACCTCATTGCGCTGAACAAATTTGACAAGCGCGGTGCGTTGGACGCATTACGAGATGTCAAAAAGCAGTACCAGCGCAATCATAACCGTTGGCATGATGATCCAGATTCCATGCCAGTTTACGGCACTATTGCAAGTCAATTTAACGATCCGGGAACCAATAGTCTATACAAAGCGATTATAGAGATGCTGAATGCCAAAGCAAATGCTGGTTTTGCAAGCAAATTTGCTGTATCCGATGAATTGAGTGAAAAGATTTTCATTATTCCTCCAAAACGAACACGCTATTTAAGTGAGATTTCGGAGAGCCATCGTATTCATAGAGATAAAATCACAGAGCAAATAGAGGTGGCAGATAAACTCTATGCACTTCATAGATCTATAGAAACATTAAAGGATTCAGAATTGGTAAGTCAACTGCAAGCCAGTTTTGATCGTATTAAAATGGATTTGGACCCATATAATTGGGAAAAGATTCAGCAATGGGATGCCACTGTAAAACGCTATAAAGACCCCGTTTATTCCTTTGAAGTTCGAGGAAAAGAAATTAAGATTAAAACGCACACGGAAAGTCTCTCTCATACACAAATACCTAAGATAGCCTTGCCTAAATATCGCAGTTGGGGAGATGTGCTTAGATGGATATTATTAGAAAACATTCCTGGTGAATTCCCCTATACCGCAGGTATTTATCCTTTTAAGCGAGAAGGTGAAGATCCAACAAGAATGTTCGCTGGTGAAGGCGGCCCTGAGCGCACGAACAAGCGATTCCATTACGTAAGTTTAGGAATGGATGCCAAACGTCTATCAACTGCATTTGATAGTGTAACGCTCTACGGAAATGATCCTGCTCGAAGACCAGATATTTACGGAAAGATTGGAAACTCTGGGGTAAGTATTTGTTGTCTTGATGATGCAAAGAAATTGTATTCAGGTTTTCGACTTACGGCTCCTACGACCTCTGTATCCATGACCATTAATGGTCCGGCGCCTATGCTATTGGCTTATTTTATGAATGCGGCAATTGATCAAGAATGCGAGTTATATATCAAAGAAAATGGCCTAGAATCAGAGGTAGAGAAGTTAAAGAAAGCCAAGTACGATCAACAAAAAATCGCACGTCCTGCCTACCAAGGTGATTTGCCTGAAGGCAATGATGGTTTAGGATTGTTGCTTTTAGGAGTAACAGGAGACGAGGTCTTAGATGCTAAGACCTATGGCCAAATTAAAGCTAAGACCATGAATGCCGTTCGCGGTACGGTTCAAGCAGATATTCTAAAGGAGGACCAAGCCCAAAACACCTGTATTTTCTCAACAGAATTTGCTTTGAGGTTAATGGGGGATGTACAGAGTTATTTCATTGATTGGAAGGTTAGAAATTTCTACAGTGTTTCCATCTCAGGGTACCACATTGCCGAAGCAGGAGCAAATCCTGTAACTCAGTTGGCTTTTACTTTAGCTAACGGCTTTACCTATGTGGAATATTACTTAAGCAGAGGAATGGACATCAATAAGTTTGCACCAAACTTAAGTTTCTTCTTCTCCAACGGAATTGATCCTGAATACGCTGTAATTGGACGTGTAGCTCGACGAATTTGGGCCAATGCCATGAAGCATAAATACGGAGCTGATGCTCGTTCGCAGATGCTGAAGTATCATATTCAAACTTCTGGACGGAGCCTGCATGCCCAAGAAATTGATTTCAACGACATACGTACAACGCTTCAGGCTCTATATGCCATCTACGACAATTGTAATTCTTTGCATACCAATGCTTATGATGAGGCAATTACTACTCCTACAGAAGAGAGTGTACGACGGGCTATGGCTATTCAGCTTATCATCAATAAGGAACTGGGTTTAACCAAAAACGAGAATCCCATTCAAGGTGCCTTTATTATAGAAGAATTGACGGACTTGGTAGAAGAAGCGGTGCTTCTTGAATTTGACCGTATTACTGAACGAGGTGGGGTTTTGGGAGCAATGGAGACCATGTATCAAAGAGGAAAGATTCAAGAAGAAAGTCTCTATTATGAAACATTGAAACATACTGGAGAATTCCCAATTATTGGTGTCAATACGTTTTTGAATAAGAAAGGCTCTCCAACCATTGTTCCTGCGGAGGTTATTCGAGCTACTGTAGATGAAAAGGAATACCAAATAAAAATGCTTGAAGCGCTGCATCAAGGAAACAATAAAGAGTCTGCGGAAAGCATCTCAAAAATTCAAGATGCAGCTGTCCAGAATACCAATATATTTGACGTGCTCATGGAGGCAGCAAAACATTGCTCCTTGGGTCAAATTACCAACGCGCTGTTCCAAGTTGGTGGACAGTATAGAAGAAATATGTAAATGAAATTACTCTCCTTTAATGTGAACGGTGTCCGTGCCGCCGCAGGAAAAACTTTAGTTGAAGACTTGCATAAATTGGATTGTGATGTGGTCGGTTTACAAGAGACCAAAGCCACTCCAGAGCAGGTTAAGGAGGCTTTAAGCGAATTGCAAGGTTACTACATCTATGCGTTCAGTGCAGAGAAAAAAGGATATAGCGGTACTGCCATTCTTTCTAAGGTGGAGCCGTTGTCAGTAACCAATGGTATTGGTGTACCAAAACATGATAATGAGGGGAGGTCAATTACCGCTGAATTTGAGAACTTTTTCTACGTCACGGTTTATGTACCCAATTCGTCTTCCGGTTTAAAGCGCATTGATTATAGAACACAAGAATGGGACGTTGCCTTCTTGAAATACCTTAAGAAATTAGAGCAGACTAAGCCTGTAGTGGTTTGTGGTGATTTAAATGTGGCACACCAAGAAATAGATTTAAAGAATCCTAAATCAAACTATAACAAGACTCCTGGTTACACACAAGCTGAAATAGATGGGTTGACTACCATGCTTGAATCCGGATTTGTGGATACATTCAGAAGTTTAAATCCACAAACTATCAAATACAGCTGGTGGAGTTATCGAGGCGGTGCTCGGAGTAAAAACGTGGGATGGCGATTAGATTATTTTTTAGTCAGCCAAAGCTTAATGCCTAGTGTTAAGGACAGCGAGATATTAAATGAGGTGATGGGAAGCGATCACTGCCCGGTGCAATTGACTATTTTTTAGAGTCTTCGGAACTTTGTTGAGCTGCTTTTACTTTTTGTTGGAAATCGGCAATTTTATCACCCGCTTTTTGGATTTCATCTGCCACTTGAGCTATACGGTCTTTCTGTTCTTCTCCTAGGAGCATGGATAAAACCTGAACTTGCAGGGAGGCTCCAGTTAAATGATTTTTAACGTCATGAGCGAATTTTCGATATTCTTTGTAATCCATACGAAAAGGTAACTAATCTTCAAGAATTGTTTATAAGATGGAAAACCTTTTTACGCCCAATTCACAATGAAAAAGATAATTACCTTCCTCTAATCCTTCAGGTAAGCGTATTGTGCTGACTTTATGGTCTAGGTTGGTCTTACCCTCAACGATATGCCTTCCCCGTGTGTCAGTAATTTCATAAATCAAAAAGTCGCTATTCAATTCTGTTTGAATCTTCAATTCGCGAGATGCTGGATTGGGGAATATTCTATAATCCATGTTTGGCGATTCGTTGAGACCAATATTAGCCGTATTCATTATCCAATAGTATCTAGATACATGCTCAGGCGTAAAACTGATATTACCTACTCCTGTATTACCTAGCGCTTGAGTGGTTGCATTCCCAATGGGAATACCATTTTTCCATCTCATTGTGGGGCTATGGCCAATGGTCATTTTGCTAGCAGGAAGTCCGTTTAAATCAACATCCAAACCTCCATTGTTCGGGTTGGTATTGAACGGGATAGTTACTTCAAAAGGAAGCTCTGTTTGATAATCAATGGGTGGTGAATGATTTCCTTCATAACCTATAAAGTAAAAATGATCTCTACTCGTTGTTCCATTAGGATCATATTGACCTTCAGTACGATGATGCCAAACATAGAATGTGCCATCTAAACCGTTATTGGTGCTCTTTGGCGTGATTTTAACACCTGTTTTTGCTAAGGTTTTAGTCCCGGTAATACTGGACCATGTGAAAGTATCATAAACTGAAGTGCCCAAGGATTCTGCGCTATCATTTGTGCTTAGCCAATAATCTTGTCCCGCGCCTAAATCTAAACTAGAAGAGTGGTAAGTAGAATCTATACTGTTTGACTGGAAGTTAGAGGATGTGCCCAATGATAGCTTGCCCAGATAACCATGGTTAAAGCTGTGCTTGTATACCATAACAGGAACCGAATTTCCACTCCCTGAATAGTTTCCCGTATGTGCACTAAGGTGGTGGACATTTGTAGATTTAGTGGTTGCGCTCCAATTTGCGTTTACGGGATAATTCAATTCCACCCATGCCCCGTGATAACCTGGGTTGTAAATCCAGTCGTTCCAGAAATCATCTAATTTTTTACCTGTTGTCGCTGATAAAGTAGTTTTAAACCCCTCTGCATTATAGTTTCCATAGGTATTGCTCGCGATAAGCTGTTTCATACCAAAACTGAAAAGACTATCTCCAAGGAATTCTCTTAAATTATGAGCGACCATAGCGCCTTTTTGATAGGTGTGTGTGCCATAGGTTTGGTCTTGATTTACGCCGCTAAGGGCTAGGTGGCCCCCGTCATTGGCGTAGGCTTGTTTTAAAACCACGCTCTGATTATTCTGCACCGTTTCTATGTATGTAGAGGGGCCATAAACGGACTCTTCATAAAGGTGTGAACCAAATTCCGCGAACCCTTCATTAATCCACATGTCTTCTGCCGTTAGAGTGGTTATACCGTTGCCAAACCACATGTGAGCTAATTCATGTGCAATAATGTCTTCACCAGCTAAATTGGCATTAGCTAGATTTCGAGGTAGGTGAACCATTCCAGCATGTTCCATTGCCCCCGTAATAGTCAGTGCATAGCCGACCTTTTCAAAAAGATACGGGCCAAATTCTTTCACAAAAGCATCATAGATTTCAGTAAGATGTACAAATCCTGCCCTCATGTTGCTTGTGTCTTGCGCTCGACCATAGATTTCAAAAGATTTACCGTCGTGCGCCCAGCTCTGTTTGAAATAATCCGAAACAGCCATACTAACAAGGTAAGAGGGGATGGGAGCTTGACCTTCCCATTTCCAAACCAAATCTCCGTTTCCTAAAGTGTCCACTTTTGAAAGGATACCGTTACTTACGCCAACTTTATTTGGCGCAGTGATGATATTCATTTCCTCTAAAATGCTTTTCTCAACAAAATTGTCAAAACAAGGAAAAAGACTTCGCCCGTAAACGTGAGGATTTGCTGCAAATCCCACCCCTAAGTTGTATTGATACGCTCCGTCTAAATGAATGCCGCCCCAGCCGCTTGCATCTTTTGTCGTTGCTCCATGGTAGTAGATATCCCAGTTTAATGTTTGACCTGCAGAGACTGTGGAATAAATTACTACATGTTCACCGTGCTGCATGAAATTTAATGATCCGCTTGAGGACACAACACTATCTACTGTAAATCCTAACAGGTCAAAGCGCAATGAACTGAATGCAAGCTTAGAATACAGTTGGTATTTTGCAATTCCTTGCATTTGCCCGTTTCCAAAATCACGACTGTCTATAGTTAATTGGAGCTTTTCAAGATCTGCAGTGTCAGACCGTGAATTGTAGTTAATAGGTGCATTGTTTTGTATAGAACTTAGACTTTTTGTGCTTTGGCAATTGAATTGTGCAGTTAGGTTACCGCCAATTGTAAGGAATACAATGAATATGATATTCTTCATTTTCAACCTCTTTGTCTTACAGCTTCATAGAGTAGGACGCCTGTTGCTACACTCACATTAAGAGAATTAATTTGTCCTTTCATGGGAATGAGTGCCTTTGCGTCTGCCAATTGAATTAAGCTTTTATGTACACCAGTTTCTTCATTACCCATGATTAGCATGCACGGTTCTTCAAAAGGAGCATCATACATGGATGTTTCTGATTTTTCTGTACCTGCTATGATTTTCAACCCTAGACTTTGGGCTAAAAAAATCGCATCTTTCATGTGATTGACCTTGCAAATTGGAATTTCTAATAAGGCCCCTGTTGAGGTGCGAATAGCATCTGCACTCACAGGAGCGCTATCATTTTTTGGTAGAACAATCGCATGAACCCCGGAACACTCAGCTGATCGTGCAATAGCTCCAAAGTTCCTCACATCTGTAATGCGATCCAGAGCAAGTATAAGTGGTTTCTCACCCGAGTCCACAATTTTGGTAATGACTTCTTCTAAATCGTAAAAATCAACAGGACTCAAAAATGCCACGGCACCTTGATGATTTCCTCTAGTTAGCCGGTTGAGTTTTTCAACAGGAACATATTTAGGGGCTATGCCTTGATCCCGCAATGTTCCTTCCAATTGAGAGTACAGTGCGCCTCCAAGTCCTTTTTGAAGGAACACCTTATCAATAGTTTGTCCATCTTGAGTGGCTTGTAGGATTGGTCTGAGTCCATATATGAGTTGATCGTTGGCCATTATTCTTCAATTGATTTTGTGGACGATTCATTCGAAAACTCCCCAAGATTGGCTCGTTCTATCATTCTACTGTCCAATTCTTTTTTTGTTTTACTTCCGAGTTTTTTTAATCGTTCTACTTGAGTGATCAAGTTTCCTCGCCCATCAACCATCTTATTCATGGAGCTTTCGTAGGTCTTTTGAGCCGTATTGAATTGGTCGCCTAGTTTTAACAAATCCTCACTTAATCCAACAAACTTATCATAAAGCTTACCGCCGGCATCAGCAATTTCAATGACATTTCTTGTTTGTTTTTCCTGCCTCCAAGCCATTGCTATGGTCTTTAACGTGGCCAGAAGAGTTGAGGTAGATACTAAAATGATCTTTTTTGAAAATGCCAATTCGTATAGCGTGCCATCAAATTTAGTAGCTTCCATAAACGCTGCTTCTATTGGTATAAAAAGAAGAACAAATTCAGGTGTAGCTCCATCATAAAGTTGCGGATAGTCTTTCTCACTGAGTTGTTTAATGTGCGTTTGAATACTAGCAATGAGTGATTTCATGTGCTTTTTTGAATCCTCCTCCTCAGCATTTGCATAGGCTTCCCATGATACCAGCGATACCTTTGAATCTACTATGATTTTTTTGTCTTCAGGCAACTGTATGATAACATCAGGTTGAAGTCTGCGTCCATCTGCCGTTGTTTCGCTGTTTTGAACAAAGAATTCCTGATTTTTAGTTAAACCACTCATTTCTAGAGCGCGTTCTAAAACGAATTCTCCCCAATTCCCCTGTTTTTTGGTATCACCTCTCAAGGCCTTAGCCAGACCGCTTGCTTCGGCAGTGAGCTGGTCGTTCATGTTTTTCAGGGCTTTTATATTTTCCATTAAAGCACCCGAATTCTTCAGTTCTTCCTTGTGATTTTCTTTAACCGTTGTTTCAAAGTCTGTTAATTTCTGCTTAAACGGGGCAAGTAACTTGTCTAGCTCTTCACTATTTGTGGTCTTAAACTGCTTTGTTTTCTCATCGAGAATTTTTTCTGCCAATACCTTAAATTCATTGGCCATGGATTCCTTGTCTGCTTTTGCTTGTTCTCTTTGAGCAGCAAAGTTTTCTTGCTGTTCTTTAATTTTTTCCTGTGCTGCCTCTAATTTTGCTTGGAGGGAACTAATTGTTTGGGCACTTTTGACTTGCTCTTCGGATAAAGCTTCTTGTGCTTCTTTTAGTGATTCAGAGGTATTTAAGGCTTCAGATTTAAGTTCCTTGATTTGTACTTCCGCCCATTCGGGTACTTCGTTAGAGGATTCGGAAGAAGCGTTGCCAGTGGATCTAAACTTTAAAAAGAGTAGAACTACTAAAACGAGGTTAATTACTGCGAAAACAATTGCTGTAGTATCCATTCTGTACTTGTGATAAGCCTTTAAAAAAGTGATTTTTGGCCATTTGAAGGCAGTTCCCAATGTACGATTTCCTTGCCTTTTTTACTTTGTATATTGTTAAATGTTGTAAATGGTTTTGAACCAAAAAAACCTCTATGTGCACTTAATGGTGAGGGGTGAGGGGTGTGGATAATTGTCACATCTTTTTTATTGAATCCTTTAGTAACTTTTTTTGCAAGTTTGTGCGCTGGCTGACCAAAGCAAATGAAACCGGCATTATCTGATTTAGCCACTACATAGGTAATTAGGTTTGATGTGAAAATTTCCCAGCCTTTATTCTTGTGCGAACCTGGTTTTCCTTGGCGAACACTTAAAGCCGTGTTCAGCAGTAGCACACCTTCTTTTCTCCACGTATTTAAATCGCCGTTGAGTGGTTGAGGCAAGCACAAATCGTTCTCGTACTCTTTAAAAATATTGCGCAGTGAAGGAGGAGGTTTAACACCGGATGAGACAGAGAAAGCAAGCCCGTTCGCTTGCTTAAACCCATGATAAGGATCTTGTCCCAATATGATACATTTGACGTCACCAGGTTGGAGCCCCTCTAGCGCTTTTAAAATATGATGTTTTGCCGGGTAACATACTTGCTCCGAATACTCTTGCTCAAGAAAAGCCAAAAGGTTCTTTAAGTAAGGTTTATTTTGCTCTTCTTTCCAAAATAATATCCAGTCCTTAGGAATCATTGTTGAAAGGAAGTTGACCATTAAAGACGAATTTTGGCTTGTATACGTTATTTTTACCCTTCGCAATGTAGCGAAACTAGAATTATAGAAGATGAAAAAGATACTTGGCGCAGCTTTTGTGATTACTGCAATTCTTGCATTATCATCATGTGGAACAGCAGAAAAATGTCCTTCATACTCGCATGTTGAAATTTCTGAACAACAAGGTTAATTCGCCCTCTTCAACGAATAAAATTCAGTTTGAGCACCCGGGATCAATGGAAGATATTTCGGGTCTTCTTGCCTTAAAGACACCGGTTTTCTTTTATAAACATAGCCCGCGTTGTAGCGTCAGTTTGTTCGTAATGAGGCGTTTAAATAGCGTTAAGGTTCATCCAAGTGAAAGGTGGGCGTATATAGATGTTATATCACAGCGCTCTTTAAGTTTGGCTTTGGCAGAAACCACGGAAATTAGGCATGAAAGTCCTCAATTAATACTTTGGAATAATGGTCAGGTAGCAGCTCATGCTTCTCACGATAGAGTAAACGAAGAAATGGTAAATGAGTGGAGAAAAGCACATCATTTAGCTGAACAAGTATAGTATTGAATGGTTTAAATAATATGGTAGATCAACCCAATATAGGAGTAACGAAAGAAGCAAAGCAACGTGCTAAGAAACCATCTTGGTTACGCGTTAAACTTCCTACTGGTGAAAACTACAAGAATGTTCGCGGACTTGTAGATAAGTATAAATTACATACGATCTGTGAATCTGGTCATTGTCCAAATATGGGTGAATGTTGGGGCGCAGGCACAGCTACCTTTATGATATTGGGTAATATATGTACTCGTTCTTGCGGCTTTTGCAATGTTGCCACAGGCCGTCCAGAAACCGTGGATTGGGAAGAGCCGGAAAAAGTGGCCCGTAGTGTTAAGTTAATGAAAGTTAAACATGCCGTTCTAACTTCGGTGGATAGAGACGATTTAGCCGACGGAGGTTCAATTATATGGGCAGAGACAGTGAGGGCTATCAGAAGAATTAGTCCTAACACTACTATGGAAACACTTATACCTGACTTTAAGGGAGAATTACACAACGTGGATCGAATTATTGAAGCGAATCCTGAAATTGTTAGTCACAACATGGAGACCGTGCGCCGTCTAACGAGAAAAGTGCGCATACAGGCGCAATTTGATCGTTCCTTGATGGTTCTAAAGTACCTCAAAGAAAATGGCATACATAGAACAAAAAGTGGTATAATGTTAGGCCTTGGGGAATCTAAGGAGGAAGTGATTGAAGCCATGCAGGAGTTACGTGAGGTAGATGTTGATATTCTGACCTTAGGACAATACTTACAGCCTACGTCTAAGCATTTGCCTGTGGTTGAGTTTGTTACACCCGAAGTTTTTGAAGAATTGAAAGAGATAGGTCTAGAGATGGGCTTTAGATATGTAGAAAGCGGACCATTGGTACGTAGTTCATATCATGCTGAAAAGCACTTGGTATAATAAGGTCCAAGCCTTATTTTTAACGTTTAGAAATAGAATTTTTACATGAAAAAAGGATTACGATTCGCCTTAGTAGGCACAGTCTTAACCGCCGCCATTACAACTTTAGCACCTAGTAGCAATGATTACGAACCTCGTATTCAGAGTGAACAGGGAGCTGCAGGAGCGGCCGCGTATTTGCATTCCTTAAGGGCAAATCAAGTTACGGGTACTATAGATCAAGAAGATATTAGTAGTGCCATTCAAAGCCTTGAGAATATGCCCGAAAGCAGTATAGGTTTGGCTTGGGACGAACGTGGTCCAGACAATAGAGGGGGTAGAACACGTGGTTTTGCAATAAATCCCCAAAACCCGACTGAGATGTATGCTGGTAGTGTCAGTGGTGGGTTGTACTTCAGTAATAATGCTGGCTTGAGTTGGACAGAGGTTAATCCAGAGCAGGAGAATTTGTCTGTGATGTCTATAGCTTATTCCAAAGACGGTGATGTCTATTACGGCACAGGGGAAGGTTTATACAATACCTGGACTTCCGGATTTGGTGCTTCAACGTCATCTGGATTTCCCGGTGCAGGAGTATTCAAAAAAGGAGCTAATCAAACACAATTTACCCAATTGAGTAGTGCTTCTAATTTTGCTTCAATTGGTGCAATAGTTACTGATCCAACAGATAACAACAAAATATTCATGGCAACCAATGCTGGTATTCGTGCCTCTACGGATGCTGGAGCTTCATGGAGCAATCCCGTTACAGGAGTAGGTGCTCAAGCGGCTTGTTGGGATATTCATATGGATGCAGGTGGTAATGTATGGGGAACTTTAGGTGGTAGAACCATGAAATCAACTGACGGCGGAGCCACATTTAGTGAAATAAGTAAATCAAGCGCAGGCACAACTGGATTACCTAGAAGTGGCGGTCGAATAATGTTTGCTTCGGCAAAAAATGACCCCAATACCGTTTACACAGTGCATATTACTTCTGGTAATGCTCTTTCTGGTGTATATAGAACCACAGACGGTGGTACAACTTGGTCAAAAATTGGCCAGAAGTCTACCTATTTTGACCCGTTTTGTTCTTCACAATGCCAAGGAGAGTATGACCTAGCAATAGGTGTGGATGCCTCTAATAAGGACAGAATTATTGTAGGTGGTATATCTGTATGGAGCTGGCAACAAGGACAAGGCTGGAACCAGGTGAATGGGTTTGGTCCATTTAATATTCATGCTGATAATCATGATGTGGTATGGCACCCTACGGACAGTTCAAAGGTTTACATGGTGAATGATGGAGGTATTTACTTTTCCAAAGACTTTGGTACCACATGGCAGACATTGAATAAGAACTATGTGACCACTCAATTTTATAACATTGGTATTTCTTCTGATCGTTATGTTGTAGGTGGAACTCAAGACAACGGTAGTTGGATTATGGATGGTTCAGGAAACACCCCTAATACAGGTCGTTCATTAGGTCCAGTTGATAATTTTTCTGGTGATGGAGGGTTTTCTACTATTTCATGGTTAGTTCCAAAGATTTATTTTACAGAATACCAAGGAGGTAGAATCGGTCGCAGTGAGAATAGGGGACAAAGCTTCAGTTCATTTTGGGACAGTCGTTCATCAGAAGCCATCGGTTCATGGATGACGCCGTTTTATTTATACGAGAACAGTTCTGACCCAATGAGTACGGATTCGGTACAGTTTAAAGTAACAGAAGCGATTCGATCGTTAGGATTTGCCAATGCCGGTCAGGATACCTTTGTTGGCAATATTAAACCTATACAACAGAGCGCTATTATGGATGCATCAACCTTCCAAGTGAAAAGCGGTACGTTAGTAATAAGTGCAGATGCTTCTGGAAATTTGACAGGTGACGGCACAGGGAATTTTGATGCTTCTACAGGTGATTTTACCGTAGTTTTTTCAAGTATTCCAGCAGCTGAGATTGTAGCTACTGTCGATGTTAGTTATACCGCAGGCTCCACAGTAAGTCTTGGTTCTAATACGAATGGTCTTCCATTTAACTATACATTGCCAAATAATCTTGGTATGGGTGATAGCATAATTGTGCAGGATCCCGTTAGCAGTATGTTCATCGTTGGTTTCAGTGGTTCTGTTTGGATGACAAGAGGAGCACTAGACTTTATGGATACTCCTACTTGGTATAAGCTAGCAAGTATCACTGGAACTGCACAGGCAGTGGAAGTTAGTGAAGATGGAAATTACGCATGGATTGGAACCAGTAACGGTAGAATCTACCGTATTTCAGGTCTACAAGGTGCTAGAAGTTTTAAAACTGCTGATTTAGATTCTGGACAGACAGCATTAGACGTTGACCTAGTATATTCCGTAATAGGTAGAAATGTCACAAGCATTGCCGTAGATCCTAATAACAATGACAGAGTATTGGCGACCATGGGTAATTATGGTAATCAAAATTTTGTGTATTACAGTTCCAATGCAACTTCACCTAATCCAAACTTCACTGTGAAGGATGGTAATTTGGGTAATTTCCCAGTGTATTCGGCAACATTTGATAAGGGGAATTCAGCGTATGCGATTATTGGTACTGAATATGGAATCTTTTCAACGACCAACATTAATGCAGCAGCTCCTTCATGGGGCGCGGACAATTCTGGATTAGCGCGAGTACCTGTATTTACCTTAAAGCAATATAGAACGGACAAGAGTAGTTCTGCTGATGTTGATGTGATGGAAGGCGATATTTTCGCCGGTACATTTGGAAGAGGAACGTTCCAGACTACAACTTTAATGAATACTCGACCTGTGTCCATTGCGGAGAATGAGGATATTGAAAAGCCTTCTTCAGCACTTCGTTTGTTCCCAAATCCTGCAGAAGAGAAAACAACCATAGAAACAGATTTATCGGAGGGTACTTACCAGATAGAAGTAGTTGACCTAAACGGTAGAACTGTGTTGTCTGAAAAATTTGAAGCAAGAGAATCCGGAAAAAATCAATTCACAATAAACATTAGTGAGTTGAGCAACGGCATGTATATAATTGGCATTCAAGGCAAAGCTGATTCTTATACACGATTAATGGTTGCACGCTAATTAAACAATTAGAATAAATTGATAAGCCCTGCCGATTGGCAGGGCTTTTTTATTCCATACAGATATCTTTGCAACCATGGATTTAGAATTTTTGAAATACCCAATTGGAAAAGCTTCTATTGAGAGTGAACCGCCCGTGGAACGCATAGAAGGTTGTATTGCAGTTATTGGTAGAATGCCAAAGCAGCTCATGGAATTCGCAAAAGCACTTACAGATGAGCAATGGGATACTGCATACCGTCCAGGTGGTTGGACAATTCGTCAAGTGGTTCACCATCTTGCAGATTCGCACATGAATGGTTTCAATAGGCAACGATTAGCCGTGACTTCTCTTGAAACACCAAAAGTTACAGGGTATCCACAATCGCTTTTTGCCGCGTTACCTGACTATACCTCGGATCCATTCTTGAGTGTCATTTTACTTGCAAGTCTTCACGAGAAATGGGTTTCTTTTTTGAATGGAATAACGGAAACAGGATGGAAAAAGTCATACTTCCATTTGGATGAATCTAAGGAATACACCATGCAAGAAAGCGTTCAGATGTACGCATGGCATTGCCAGCATCATTTGGCGCACATCCGCTTAGTATTGGAAAACAAGTAAACTTCTAATTCAGTACCGCTGAAATTTGGTTAGAACGCACGGTTATAAGACCGTCTTCAACCTTAAAATATAAGGGCATTTCTTGAACGCCGAGTCTTTCGGTAATAATGCTCCGTCCACCTTTTAAGTCACTCAGGTGACTTCCGCCAAGTCCGTCTTGGTTTATTGCGGAATACCACTCGCCAATGGGGCTTCGTTGCTGAGGAACTCCATCTAGGGAGAGTAGAATCCAATTGTCCATGTTATGTTTTTGAGCTACACTTCTGAGATCATTTCTACATTCTGCGCACCATGACGCCCAAATTGCAACAACATGATTATCAAGAGACATTCTTTTTAATCGTTTGCTTTCTCCTTGGGGACTCTCAAGAGTAAGTTCGGGAAACGGATGGCCAGGAATAAACTTCTCGGCATTTTCTTTTACGGTCTGCGTAAAAACATAGGTTTCTTCGAACTCTTCAATCCACATCTTGAAGGCCAAAGCATCTTTAGAGTTTGGAGCGAGCCGCTGTAGTTCAATATTCATCCTTCTCAGAACTTTTCTGTCAATTGTATAATCAAGAACAGGATTTTGGCCAATTCTATGGTATACGGTCATGATGTTTGACAATCTGCCTGGAACACTTTCTAAACTATCTAAAATGCGCGCTCTATATGCATCTGCATAATTGAAGAAAACACTATCCAAAGCAGGTAAGCCTTCAAAGGTTGTGCTGTCCGTGTAGGAATCTTTTATGACATCAAGACTATCTATTAGGTTGATAAGTTCGATTTGCATGCTTCGTTGAACGCCGAGCCAATCGTTTTCTTCATCCCCTGAAATAAAACCCTCTGAATCCACAATCAATTCTCCTGTATTTGGTCCTATTACGGCATGAACCACGGGTAACTCGCCTTGAATAGGCAGGAAACTAATCATTTGAAGGGTGTCAAAGGATACTTCGAAAACATCACCTCCAAGGATTTCAAGACTATCCATGACTGTAAATGTTCCATCAGCCTCCCTGTATTGAATGGCGTAAGAACCTTTTTTATCTAGCTCAAACTTAATGAGGGTAGGCTGCTCCTGTGAACAAGACATTAAGGTAATTAATACAAGAAGGGCAACGATTTTACGCATCTAATTTCTCGCGCAACAATGCGCTTGCTTTTTTAGGATCTGCGCTTCCGCGGCTGTATTTCATCACCTCGCCCATAAAGAGCCCAATAAGTCCTTTTTTACCCGAGCGGTACTCCTCAATCTTTTCTGGATAAGCGGCCAATGCTTGGTCGACCCACGCTTGCAATTGGTCGCTATCACCTTCCTGAATCCAGCCGTTTTGCTCACAGAGCGCGGCAGCATCGGCCAATGGATCTTCTAATAGGGCAGGGAATAACTTTTGGGTAGCGGTAGAAATGGAAATCTTGTCATCATCCACAAGCGTTTGAATTCCTGCCAAGGCCGCAGGTGATATAGGGAATTCCTCAATTTCAACACTCTGCTCGTTTAACCATGATTTTACAGGTCCAATCAATAGGTTAGTGGCGCCTTTGTAATTTGAAGTGTGTTTAATAACCTCTTCAAAATATAGTGCAAAGGCCTTACTATCTGTAAGTACAAAAGCATCGTATTCGCTTAAAGCTAATTCTTTGGTGTATTTCACAAACAATTCGTACGGCAGGGGCGGCATGTTCTCGCGTACACTGTCCACATAGCTTTGAGGTACAATCACAGGTACTAAATCAGGCTCTGGGAAGTAGCGGTAGTCATGTGCATCTTCCTTGGAGCGAAGTCCTATGGTGATATTTTTTGCTGCGTCGTAAGTGCGTGTCTCTTGGTGAATTTCTTCACCCGCCTCAATCATATCAATCTGACGAATAATTTCAAAATCAATCGCCTTCTGAACGTTACGGAACGAGTTCATGTTTTTGACTTCCACCTTCGTTCCAAATTTGGTCGCTCCTTTTTTGCGAACAGAGATGTTCAAATCTGCACGCAGAGAACCTTCTTCCATGTTACCGTCAGAAATTTCTAGGTAGCGTACCAATTTTCTGATCTCACTCAAGTAGCTGTATGCCTCTTCACCGTTCTTGATCTCCGGTTCCGATACAATCTCTAGAAGTGGAATTCCTGCACGATTTAAATCTACCAGCGTATTGAACGGGTCAATATCGTGTACACTCTTACCAGAATCCTCTTCCATGTGGATACGGGTAAGGTTGATTTTCTTATCCTTCCCCAGTGCATCTTTAATACGCACATAGCCTTCAGTACAAATAGGAGTGGTATCCTGAGTGATTTGGTATCCCTTTGGCAAATCTGCGTAAAAGTAATTCTTGCGCGCAAATTCATTGCGCTCACGAATGGTACAATCGCAGGCAATACCCAACTTCACTGCATAGTTCATTACTGATTTGTTGAACACGGGCAACGTACCTGGATGCCCCAAGCTAATGGGGCTCACCTGAGTATTAGGAGAGGCACCATAAGTGGTTGCATCGCCACAGTACGCCTTGCTCTGCGTGCTTAATTGCACGTGAACTTCTATACCAATAACCGGTTCGTATGTATCGTAAATACTAGACATCCAAAGGGAATTTAGAGCGCTAATTTACACTTTTTAGACCTGTTTACTTGTCCGATTTTCAAACACTTCTTCAATCTTTGCTACCATGGCATCTAGTAGGGGCTGAACATCGCTAACGGGCTGAATTTCAATATCCCAAACACTCAGTTTAATAGGGCTCTTTTCTGCTTCAATCAGGGGTGCCAACTTCACAGCATCTTTGGCGGTGCAATGCACGCGGTAATCGAATTTCTTCGCAGCATTTTCAATGCGAGCAAGATCTGCAGTGCTGTAGCGATGGTGATCCCTGAACTTCATTTCCTTACCAAAGAAGTCTAATTGTTTTTGTACCGTGTAGAAGAAGTCATTCGCCTTTGCAATTCCACAAACCATTATTCCAGGATCTTTAGTACCAGATTTCAGCATACTTTTCCTTTTCAAATAATAATCCGGTATACCATTCCAATCGCGGTTGACCTCAGCTGGCGTATTTTCTCCATTACTTATTATAGCTTCAAAATTAGTGTGAGGAATTTCACGAAGCCGGCCTTGTGGCAGCAAGGTGTCGTATTCAAAGAGACTTTTCTGACAAACAATAGAGAAGTCTTTATGTAGTTCATAATACTGCAGTCCGTCGTCGAGAATCAAAACAGCTTTATCTGTTTTGGCCACCGTTTTAGCAAGATTGCAACTCTCGATACGGTTTTTACCCACTATAGTGGGGTGATTTGAGGCGTGAAGCAAAGCCTCGTCACCATAGATTCGAGCATTTTGACTATTTACCAAGGTGCTGACTTTCATACTGCCTTTATATCCTCGTAGAATAATAATGGGTTCATATCCCAGCGATGATAATTCACTAGCTACCCATTGAGTAATTGGCGTTTTACCTGTGCCGCCCGCTTGGAAATTTCCAATACAAATGACAGGAATATTGGGTTTGAATATACTTCTTGATCGTCGGGTTTTATCGAATTTTTGACCAATCAAATACAATATTTGAAGCAGCCATAATCCGCGCGGGAAA
>PXYR01000116.1 GCA_003023665.1 Bacteroidota bacterium | reverse complement strand
TTCCAGCAGCCGAATTTTATTCTGCGGAAAATTATCATCAGGATTATTATGACAATAAGGGCGGCACACCGTATTGTCACGCTCCTCGAAAGCTATTTTAAATACGAGTAATAAAAAACCTCGCAGGCAACTGCGAGGTTTTTTTATTCAAAGGCGCAACAGGCGCATTCCTTACTCTTGGAGTTCAAAATCTTCCATGAACTTAGTCGTGTAAACTCCTTTACGGAAATCTTTATTATCCAATAATTGTTGATGAAATGGAATCGTTGTTTTAATTCCTTCCACTATAAACTCATCAAGAGCTCGCTCTAGTTTGTCTAAAGCTTCTTCACGTGTACGAGCTGTAATGATCAACTTGGCAATCATAGAATCGTAGTACGGAGGAATAGCATAACCACTATAGCAATGCGTATCAAGGCGGACTCCATGCCCACCTGGGGCGTGAAATGAAGTAATCATACCTGGAGATGGTCGGAAGTCGTTAAATGCATCTTCAGCATTAATTCGAACTTCTATACTATGCATTTCAGGAAAGTAATTTTTACCAGAAATAGGCTCTCCAGCAGCCACTTTGATTTGTTCACGAATTAAGTCGAACCCTACGACTTGTTCTGTAATAGGATGTTCTACTTGGATACGAGTGTTCATTTCCATAAAGTAGAAGTTTCGGTCTTTATCCACCAAAAACTCCACTGTACCGGCACCTTCATAGGCAATGAATTCAGCAGCTTTGACTGCGGCCTCGCCCATCTTCTTGCGAAGCTTATCCGTCATGAATGGAGAGGGTGTTTCTTCTACCAATTTTTGATGACGACGTTGAACAGAACAATCGCGTTCGCTTAAGTGACAAGCTTTCCCGAAGCTGTCTCCAATGATTTGAATTTCAATATGTCTAGGCTCAAGGATGAGTTTTTCCATATACATACCGTCGTTACCAAAGGCTGCTGCTGCCTCACGACGAGCGCTGTCCCATGCACCTTGAAGTTCGTTTTCCTCCAAGATTGCACGCATCCCCTTGCCACCACCACCGGCGGTAGCTTTCATCATGACTGGATAGCCAATTTTGCGGGCTGTTGCAACAGCGTCTTCGTATGTCTCAAGAATTCCTTCTGAACCGGGTATACAAGGTACCCCAGCTTTTTTCATAGTTTCCTTGGCGGTAGCCTTATCGCCCATGCTGTCTATTTGATCGGGGCTTGCACCAATAAACTTGATGCCGTGCTCTTGACAAATACGAGAAAATTTGGCATTCTCACTTAGGAAACCGTAACCGGGGTGAATAGCATCCGAATTGGTTATTTCCGCCGCGGCTATAATATTTGGAATACTTAAATAGCTTTCTGAAGAGGCTGCGGGACCGATACATACGGCTTCATCCGCAAAACGAACATGCAATGAATCTGCATCTGCTTGAGAATAAACAGCAACAGTCTTGATGCCCATCTCTTTACAAGTGCGGATTACGCGCAGTGCAATCTCACCCCTATTGGCAATGAGTACTTTCTTAAACATAACGAGCGTGTTTTCGCAGTTTTATGAGGGATCAACTAAAAATAGCGGTTGATCATATTCGATAGGACTTTGATCGTCAACTAGAACTTTAACGATTTTTCCGCTCACTTCACTTTCAATCTCATTGAACAGCTTCATGGCTTCTACAATACAAAGAACATCGCCTGGTTTGATTTCAGAGCCCACTTTCACAAAAGCATCTTGTTCTGGCGAAGGGCTGCGGTACAACGTTCCAATCATTGGTGATTTCACCTCAATGTAATTACCGTTATCATCTTCTGATGCTGCTGCAACTTCGGGTGCTACAGGAGCCGCAGGAGTTGCTGGCGCAGCAGCAACGGGCATTGCCGCCTGAGGAGCAACCGCTTGGATAATTGTTGGTTGTTCAGCTGCACCTGATGCCGTCTTAATGTTAATCTTGAAATCTTCGGTTTCTAGACTCACTTCTTGAGCGCCGCTTTTTGAAACGAATTTGATGAGTGCTTGGATTTCTTTCAAGTCCATGTTCGTGTTATTTAGGAATATGAATTTACGAGTTATTTTTTATCGATTGCCCATTTGATCCACATAGCTCCCCAAGTGAATCCTCCACCGAAAGCTGCGAAGAAGATATTATCTCCTTTTTTGAATTTATCCCTATAGTCCCACATACCCAATGGAATGGTTGCGGAGGTTGTATTTCCGTAATTTTCAATATTTACGACTACTTTCTCTTTGGTTAGCCCCATGCGACGAGCAGTGGCATCAATAATTCTAAGATTTGCTTGGTGCGGAACCAGGTAGGCTACGTCATCACCGGTTAGATTATTTTTTTCAAGCAATTCTGCTGAAGTGTCAGCCATTCTGCTTACGGCGAAACGGAAAACATTCTGGCCTTCTTGACGAATAGCATGTTGTTTTTTATCAATGGTATCATGTGAGGGAGGCAGAAAAGAGCCGCCTGCTTCAATGCGTAAAAAATCACGACCAACCGCATCTGTTCTGAGGATTTCATCTTGAACGCCTAAATCTTCTTCGTTGGGTTCCATTAAGGCAACCCCACAGCCATCGCCAAACAATATACATGTTGTACGATCCGTGTAATCAACAATTGAGCTCATTACGTCGGAGCCCACCACTAAAACTTTCTTATATTTTTTGGATTCAATGTAAGCTGCAGCATTACTAACTGCGTAAAGAAAAGAAGAGCATGCAGCTTGTAAGTCAAAAGCATATGCGTTAGTTGCACCAATTTCTTGAGCAATATAAGCTGAGGTGATTGCAACAGGCATATCAACAGTAACGGATGCTAGGATGACTAAATCAACGTCGTCCACGCGAACGCCGTATTCTTTCTTCATTGCTTCAACCGCTTTAATAGCTAAATAGGATGCGCCGCGTCCCTCCTCAGGTTTTAAAATACGTCTTTCTTTGATTCCAGTTCGAGTAGTTATCCATTCATCATTGGTGTCTACCATGGATTCCAACTCGCTGTTGGTTAGAACATATTCAGGAACATACCCTCCGATGGCTGTAATTGCTGCTTTCATCCTATCTCGTTGAGGGGGCTAAAATAGGCGACCTATTTAAAAAACCCGGTTTAAAAAAGAAAAAGTAGCCTTTTGAGGGGCTACTTATTTATAAATCAATTGTTTATCTAAACAATTAAGCTTGTTCCATGACCACTTTACCTTTGTAGTAAAGTTTTCCTTCGTGCCAGTGCGCACGGTGGTAAAGGTGTGCTTCGCCAGTAGTAGGGCAAATCGCTAATTGCTGATCGGCCGCTTTGTAGTGCGTTCTGCGCTTGTCTCTTCTTGTGCTTGACTGTCTACGCTTAGGATGTGCCATATCTAAATGTTATTTATTATTCAACAAATTTTTTAATTGATCCCATCTAGGATCAGTACTTTCTTTTCCGTCCTCTTCTATAAAATCTTCAACACCGTTTCCTGCGTTAGGCCCAGTTAATTTGGGTGGAATGCTTAGAACAACTAACTCGTATAAAATTTGAGAAATGTTGAACGAATGCTCTCCGTGAGGGAGAATGAGAAGCTCATCATTTTCATCGTTGTATTCTTCCCCAAACTTTACTTGCATTTCAAAACTATTTGTTAGTGCTTGAGTAAAGTTTTCGTTGGTAACGTCGCATGGCGCCGTAATAGAACCGTTGAACGTGAAATCAAGATCAAATACTGTTTCACTTTTCAACATTTTCATTACTGCTTTGCCCTGCAAATCGCGGTAATCTGTGAATTCAAAAAGAGTAAAGAACATGTCATTCAGTTCGTATTCAAACTCGTGAGGACCAAGCTTTAAGCCGCTAAAAGAAATGGTAAAGTCTTTAGCCTTCATTAGTTTCTCATCTGAATGAGCGTGCAAAGATATTCAAATTGTTGAAAACTTCTAACGCTTATCGTTTTGTTTTTTGATTGGGTTTGCTGTCATCTCATCAAAAGCTTTTCTATTGTTGACAACATCAATTGCGGTAAATAAAGCTGAGCGGAATGAATGCTCATTAGCTTTGTTTTTACCTGCAAGATGCATTGCTGTTCCATGGTCGGGTGATGTTCGTACCACGGAGAGACCTGAGGTAAAATTCGTCCCTCTTCCCATTGCTAAGGCTTTAAAAGGCACCAATACTTGATCATGGTACATTCCTAATACAGCATCAAACTTAGTGTCATACCCTTGACCAAAGAAGCCATCTGCAGGGAAAGGCCCCTTTACTATAGCCTGTATTGCACTAGCGTTTTCAATGGCAGGCTTGATTATTTCTTCTTCTTCAACCCCAATAGTACCCATTTCTCCCGCGTGTGGGTTTAAACCTAAAACCGCAATACTGGGATTGACAATACAAAAATCTCGCTTTAGACTTTGCGCCAAGAGCTCAATGGAACGTGTGATTTTCTCTATTGATAACGATTCGGCAACTTGTGAAATGGGAACATGACCAGTTACAGTTGCAACCTTTAATTCTTCTGATGAAAGGATCATCAAAACATCGTCACCGAATGATTCTGATAAGTATCCTGTATGTCCCTTAAACCCCTCTAAGGATTGAGCAATATTATGCTTATTAATTGGTGCAGTTAGGATGGCATCTATTTTCCCGGCTTTTGCTGCGCTTATGGCAGCATCAATGCTCTTGAGAGCATATGCTCCGCTTACATCCGTTGGTGTCCCAAGATTCAGCTCAACATTATCCTCCCAGGTGTTTATCAAGTTCAGTTTCTTCTCTCTTACATCCTCAATGCTATTGCATATAAAGAAATTGAATTCCCTTTTGTCCAAGGCATTTTTGTGGTATGAAGCAACTTTGCTCGAAGAAAAAATTACCGGCGTACAGAGATCTAATATTTCTTTGTTTTCCAGCGTTTTGATGATTAGTTCAAAGCCAATTCCATTGAGGTCGCCACAGGTGATTCCGATTGTGGGTTTCTCAAGAACCACAGCAGTACGCGCCTGTATCTCACCAGGTTTAACGTTCTCACTGAACATCTCGGATTGTTCTTGTAAAAACGTGGATTCTTTATCGCTCAAAGGTGATGCTTTCACATCTTTTACTGGACCCTTCTGTTTATTGCGATTGCGATTTCTGTTTCTGTTTTTATTCCGGTTGTTGTTTGCTTCTTCTTCCGGTTTAGCTGAGGCTTTTTCTCCATCAGATGCAGCAATGTTTTCTTTTGGTTTACGATTGCGATTTCTGTTCCGATTTCTGTTCCGGTTTTTATTCTGGTCATTCCTTGGATTACCCTCAGAATCGCCTTGTGGTGTGTTTTCTTTTTTATCGCTCATTCTAGTAATTGCTTAAATAGTCAAAAAGCAAACGCACGCCTATCCCAGTTCCTCCTTCCACTTGGTAGCCAACTCGCTTCGCCAGATGTGCGGGACCAGCAATATCCAGATGGATGTAGGGATAATTTGTAAAATGCTCTAAGAATTTGC
>PXYR01000018.1 GCA_003023665.1 Bacteroidota bacterium | reverse complement strand
AACCTTGTTTTGGCACAATAATCGTTCACAGACATAAATATTAATAACTAATCAAATGAAAAAAATCGCCTTAATCGCAGCTATTAGCCTTGTAGCAATGAGCTGTAAAAAGTGGGAAAACAGAAGCACTGAATTCAAAGTAACAGGTGTTTGGACAGGAGTCAATCAAGAATTCCAAATTCAAGCGCTACCCTTCCTTGATTCCAATGATGTTACTCCAACCCCTAATACAGAAGCAAACTTCAGAGAAGATGGTGGCTTGGTAATTGACTCTGCAGGAGTTCAATTAGACAGCCTTGGATGGTCAATCAAAAATGATTCGATTTTAGTTTTAAAAGGGCTAGACTTAGGTGTAGATAACCCACTAGGTGGAGGATCTTTAACTCCTAGCGACCTTGAATTTAGTATTCTTCGTTTGACGAAAGAGGAATTCACGTTCCGCTACGACACAACTCTTTCTATAACGTTCCCTGGAATTCCAATTCCTGTAAATGTCACATTGAAACAGATTCAACGCTGGGAAAAATAGAGACTATATCATTAGGATAATTTGTAAAACCCGCGCCTTTGGCGCGGGTTTTTTAATTCCATTACATTGCAAAATTTGTTTGGTATAAAAAGAACCCATCAATTGAGCAGTCACTTTATAAACTGCTTCTTACAGCCTTAATAAGGTCTTTTATTTTTTTATCATCACGGTTCCACTCGCCTGAAAACCCTAGCATATCCTCTTCAGGTAAAGACCACTTACGAGCCGTACAGTGAAAAGCTGTAATGCCCGCTTTTCTCAAAGTCGCAGCAACTGCTGCATTTACGCCACTTCCCGCTTGAATCTGAATAGTATTATTGGACCAAGTTAGAATTTTGGCCAATTGAATTGGGTCTACTTTGGATGCAAAACCACTCGTTAATATTCTTTCTATTCCAAGACCTACAAGCTGATTAAGCGTTTCTTTTGGATTCACGCAAACATCAAATGCACGATGAAACGTGATGCCTAAATTGTATTGTTTAGCGCGGTCTACTATTAATTGGATAAATCGTTCGTCTAATTGTTTATCTCTGGTTAGCGCACCAACCACAATACCGCCAACACCCGCTTTTGCAAGCATATCTAAGTCCAAGAGCATCTGGTGTTGTTCGCTTGCAGAATAAGTAAAGTTCCCCTGCCTAGGTCGCAACATAGCGTATACTGGAATTGGCGTAGCTGCAACAGTTTCACGAGCTTGACCAAATGTGGGTGTAAGTCCACCTTCATTAAGATTCGCGCAGAGTTCTATACGATTTACCCCAAGCACATGAAGACCTTCTGCATGTTTAGGCTCCTCAATAGCAATCTCAATTTCTATAGGGTCTTCCATAAATCTGTACTTCGTCTAAAAAATGCCATACAGGTTGTCCGGCAGCAGGGTGGTTATCGGGCAATCGTTCTGTATTGGGGATTTCAAAATTAATGGAATTGGTAGGTGGAAAGCCTCCCACTGGCGCCAAGGTCATGGTGTGAGTGAATGTTCCTCCTTCTTCAACACTCACGTCTCTATCCCACTGGTATCGTTCAATGACATCGCTTTGCACATAAATATCTGCATACACTATTTCAGGGATTAGGATCCAGCTCAAGCGACTCTGAAGGAAATTAATTTTCACAGAATCAATACTATACTTTTCCTTCCATTCAAAGTGGCCGCTAAAAAAATCCGGACCAAAATAACCCAGCCAATTTCCGTCTCTAAAATTAGTAGAACCAAGTACGCCATTAGCTAAAGGAATATCCTGTGTCCCGCTATAAGGTGGCGTTGGTGGCGATGTCAAACAACTATGCGTCAACAAGCCTTGGTGCAGCGCAAAATCATACTCTAAAAGCGGCCCCATGGGCCGACCATCCCTTGAAGGCTGAACAGACATGCTATGTATTCCGGGTTTAAAAAAGTGTACTCGATTTCCTTGAACTGCCCCTGTAGAGGACTGCACGTTAAGTTCCAGATTTTCAAATGCAGGATTTGCTAAAGCATGAATTTCTATTTCATTTTCAGTGCTCTCATTGGAAGTTTGAAGATCAACTGGAATCTGCTCTACATCATAACTATATCCTAGAGCATCAAGCAAACGGTAATGTCCTTGTAGTCGACTCCAAAATGCCTCATAATTTCGGTTCTGAGGGTTTGACCACAGTACTTCTGCCATAGCAATGCCACGGGGTAAAAAGCGCTGATCCAAGGTTTCTATATCTGGGATACGTTCTGACCATAAGTTGCATTCACCACCTAGAATATGTCCGGTAAACAAAGGATCTAAATCTTGTGGGACAGGATTAAACGCGTATACCTTGGGTACATCAATACTGCTTATAGGATAATCAAAATAAGCATGGGATGTTGGGCTCATTATTGCATCATGACCCTGCTCTACAGCCTGAATCCCGCCTTCAAAGCCACGCCAACTTTGAACCGTTGCATTTGGGCTTAAACCTCCTTCTAGAATTTCATCCCAGCCAATGATGTGCCTGCCCTTGGCGGACAAATAATTTTCTATTCGCGTATTAAACCACCCTTGCAAGGCCTCTTCGTCTTCCAAACCTTGGTCCTTCATACGCCGCTGACATTTTACACAATGCTCCCAGCGATACTTAGGAGCCTCATCACCACCAATATGGATATATTTATACGGGAATATTTCACATACGTAATCAAGCACATCCTCCAAAAATTCAAAGGTCTGCTCATTACCTGCACAATAGATGTCTTTGAACACACCCCATTCCGTGGCTACTTCCACGGGCTCACCGGTACATCCTAATTCTGGATAGGCAGCTATTGCGGCTTGGCTGTGTCCTGGTAATTCAATCTCGGGAATAACATCAATCCCCAGGCTATTGGCATACGCGACTACTTCTTCTAATTCTTTACGGTTGTATGATCCACCATAAACGCTATCCCCATGCATACGAAAAGCGGCTACCTCTGCCAACTTAGGGTACTTGTCCATCGCAATCCGCCAGCCTTGATCTTCAGTAAGATGCCAATGCAATACGTTGAATTTGTACAGCGCCATGATATCCAATTGTCTTTTCACTTCTTCTACCGTAAAAAAGTGACGACAAACATCCATCAATACGCCGCGGTGAGCAAAAGCAGGACCGTCATCAATATGACCGTAAGGTAGTTTAGCCCCTTCAGTAGTCAAGCGGGTCAATTGGAATAACGTAGCTCTAGCGCGATGCTCGCCATTACGGCCATAAGTGATATGTACACCTTCATCATCAGATACAATGCGGTATTGCTCTGAAGCTAACGTGGAGTCAAATTTCATCTCCCAATCGCCTTCATGAGGCGATAGATAATTGTATGCAACCGTATCATATATACTATGTGAAGAAACTGCGGGAATGACTCCGTTGACATTCGCCCAGGGTAACTCACGTTCATTAAAATCGGACACAGACCTTGTAAAAAGAACTACCACCACACTAATGACCACCGCAAACACACCGGTCAACCAGCGACGTTTTTGCCTATTTCTTACTCCCATGTTCTCATATATTTGGCATCAATCATTTCGTTTTGACCTTTGTTGCGCAACGCATAATTAAAGCCATTATATACACTATATCCACCTGTTTCTCCTTGCATATTCATAGCTAAGAAGCCTACTTGCATTCCGTCTACACCCGGATGTTTTTTCAAGATGCGCTGGACAATATCGTAGCATGCTTCTTCCGGAGATGCCCCGCGTCGCATAGATTCCACAACAGCAGAGGACCCGGCAGTACGAATCATGGCCTCACCAACTCCTGTTGCAGTGGCACCGCCAACATCACCGTCAATAAATAGTCCTGCACCAATAATTGGACTATCGCCCACTCTTCCGCGAATCTTATAGGCCATTCCAGAAGTTGTACATGCACCCGCCATGCGCCCATTTGCGTCTAATGCCAACATCCCTATGGTATCGTGATTTTCAACATTTACTCCGGTTTTGTATTCGGATTTAATGCGCCATTCTTCATAGTCCTTTTGAACTGGAGGCACAGGTACTTGAAAGGACGCCTTGGTAAATCCGTTTTCCAGCGCCCATTGCTGTGCGCCTTTACCCACTAACATCACGTGAGGCGTTTTATCCATAATAGCCCTAGCAACATCAATAGGATGGATAATTTCTTCTAAAAAGGCCACTGCACCGCAACGGCTATCATGGTCCATGATACAGGCATCCAAGGTCACATGTCCGTCCCTATCTGGTCGACCTCCTAAGCCTACACTTCTGTTGTTCAAGTCATTCTCTGTGACAGCTACGCCCTTTTGTACGGCATCTAAAGCATTGCCTCCGTTGCTAAGAATTTCCCAAGCACCTGCATTGGCCTCCATGCCGTGAATCCATGTACTGATTACCAACGGATTATTTTTAACAGGAGGGGTTAGGTTTGGGGGTTGGGTTTTTGATTTCAACGGGTTAATAGCTAGGCCGGCGCCCGCCAAACCAAGATTTTTTATAAATCTTCTTCTAGACATGCTTCAGTGTTTCTTTAAACTTAAGCATTATTCTTAATTTGGGGAGATGCGAAATACTCTGCTTATCACGGCGCTTCTTTTTGGATGGAGCGCATCTGCTCAAGAAGCAACATGGACCTCAATCAAAGACATCAACCCGTTCATCGGAACAGGTGGCCACGGTCACACACATCCTAGTGCTCAAGCACCTTTTGGGATGATTCAATTGGGTCCCAATACACGGTACGATGGTTGGGACGGATGCGGAGGCTATCACTATACAGACAGTGCGATGTACGGGTTTACCTGCACGCACCTCAGCGGAACTGGAGTAAGTGATTACGGGGATTTGTTGATGCTGCCGTATTCTTCTCCCACCAAAGAAGGCGATCATATTGCTTTTGATAAAGCAAGCGAGGTAGCAACAGCAGGCTATTATTCCGTTACCCTTAATGATGGAACAAGGATTGAGGCTACTGCGGGTGATCGGGTAGGTATTCTGCGTATTCAATTTCCTGAGGGCGGTAATCCTGGAATCATGATAGACCTGAACTTTCGTGATCGCGTACTAGAAAAGTCTTTTGAAGCCACAGGAATTGGTGAATGGCAAGGCCGCAGAATTTCGGAAGGATGGGCCCGTGAACAACATTTCTACTTTGGTCTTAACATCACCGCACGACCAGATACTGCAATAGAACTTAGCGAAGGAGTGTTTTGGATACCCATGCCGGAAGGAACTCTGGAGACAACGGTTGAAATCGGAATGAGTGGAACCTCAGAGAAAGGTGCTTGGACGAATGCGGCGGTAGAATTGATTAACCATGATTTTGAAAGTCTGCACAAGGAAACGAAAAAGAAATGGGAAGTAGAATTAGCCAAGAGTATGGTTAAAAGCTCCTCAGTTGACGATCGTGCCATATTCGCAACTGCATTGTATCACGCCTATTCAGTACCCAATCTCTGGAGTGATGTAGATGGTTCTTATCGCGGTGCAGATGGTCAGATATACAAAGACACCTTGAATAGACATTATACGGTTTATTCGTTGTGGGACACATATCGGACTGCCCATCCTTTATATACCATTACCCAACCTGAACGAACACAAGAATTCATCTATGGCATGTTGGACATGTACAAGCAGCGGGGGCGATTGCCCATCTGGGAATTAGCAGGTAATGAGACCGATTGTATGATTGGTTACCATAGCGTTAGTGTACTAGCAGATGCAATAGCGAAAGGTTACCATACAGATACCACCCTTACCCTTGAAGCCATGCGCGCTACCGCTGAGATGGAAGTGTTTGGCCTTGGCGACTACCAAGAATCTGGCTTTTTGAGCATTGAAGATGAAAGTGAATCGGTTAGTAAGACACTAGAATATGCCTATGATGATGCATGTATTGCTTGGACCGCTGAGCGCTTAGGAAACCTGAGCATAATGAACGGCTACAAGCAACGTGCCTCTGCGTACCGTTCGCTCATTGATCCGGAAAGCGGGTTTGTACGACCGCGAACCAACGGTGATTTTTTAACTCCCTATGCGCCTCAAGAAGTAAACAACCACTTCACAGAAGCAAACGCCTACCAATACAGCTTTTCTCCTGTACATGACATTGAAGGTTGGATGGAAATATTAACCAATTTCAGGGCGGCTCGCGAAGGATGGAATTCAATGCCGCGCAGAAAGCAAGCAATGGTTGTTAAAAGCAGGCATGATGTTCTTGAAGATTTACTTGACGAACTGTTTACCGCACCGTCTCAAACCACAGGTAGGGTGCAGGCAGACATCACAGGGCTCATTGGTCAATATGCACACGGAAATGAACCTTCGCACCACATTGCATACCTCTATAATGCTACGAATAATCCTGGCAAGACGAGCTACTGGGTCAATGAAATTCTTAACTCACAGTATCAAAATGCACCGGATGGCTTGAGTGGTAATGAAGATTGTGGACAAATGAGCGCTTGGTATGTAATGGCCTCCATGGGGCTTTATCCGTTGGTACCGGGTCAGCCTCATTACCAATTAAGCACCCCAAAATGGGACGATATTCAGCTTGAATTGGCCAATGGAAAAACCTTGGAAATACAATCTTTTGGGGAAGGTCCCTACATTCAGAATTACAATCAAGGTGTTTTCTTGGAAACCCACCACAATAGGAGGTACGTCACCCACGAGCAAATCCTTGAAGGTGGAATCTGGGAAGTGGAACGCAGTGCAGACAATAAGTTATGGAGTATAACACAACGCTACAACACCAGCCTAAACAACCCAACTCCTCCTGCTCCTATTATTCGAGTGAATAGAACTTTTTCAGGAGAGACCCCAGTGGAAATAATCCCAACGGGCAGCTATGATTTGTGGAGGTATAACCGCTATGAAAATGTGAAATGGAAAAAAGACCGCAAGGGCCGAGAACGGATCGGCAAGGCTTATGATAATGGTTTTGTTACGGCCATTACCCCGCATTACGGTTATGGAAACCATGTTGCCAAGGCAGTATTCACCAAACGGGATGATAATTACAATGCCAAATGGTTAGAAGGGACACCAACCTCTCAATACACTGCCGGTGGTGCTAGAGCTGCCGTGGACGGTATCCAAGGCGATACTGATTGGCGTAAAGGCCACTGGATAGGAATTCAAGGGGAAAATGGATTGCTGGAAATCACCTTAGAAAAACCCAAACCTATGGAGAGTATAAGCGTGGGAGTATTGAAAGACATACGCGCTTGGATTGCCCTACCAAGGGAATTAGAAATGAAAATTCAATATGAGGGCAGTGCCAAATGGGAAACTGTTGGAAGTGAATTCATGAATAATCCGTTAAGCCAAGAAGAGCCTGTGCGTAAGGAGGTGATTTTCACCTTTGCGGATGTGCGGCCTATTAAGAGGATTCGAATAAAATTTATTAATGCAGGTGTACTACAAGAGTGGCACCCAGGTGCTGGTTATCCAAGCTATTTCTTCTTGGACGAAGTAAGGTTGGATTAATTATTTCAAGTCCGCCGGAATCTCACACACCGGAATAGGCAGCATTTTATGTTTGTTCCCTCTATTGAATTTGAGGTAAATTTCCATGACTTCTGCTTCACGACCTGAAAAGTCAGTGGGAGATTTTCCAGCCTCTTGTTGCCCCATTGCCCATTCTAATTCCGGATATGTGGCACCCAATTGATCCTCATCGGTACGGTCATCACCCCACAAGCCATCTGTGGGTTTAGCATCCAAAATACTTTCCACAACGCCTAGATGACGAGCCAAAGCAAAGACTTCTGTTTTCATTAAATCTGCAATGGGACTCAGGTCCACTCCTCCGTCTCCATATTTGGTATAAAAGCCTACACCAAAATCCTCTACTTTATTTCCGGTTCCTGCCACCAATAGACCGTTGGATTGACCGTGGTAGTATAGGGTGGACATCCGCAGACGTGCACGAGAATTTGCTAAAGAAAGTTCATGATCTGCGCCCCCTGGTTGCATAGCGGTTATAAAGTCTTCATAAACGGGGGTTAAATCTACTTGAATATGACGCGTATTTGGAAAATTTTTAGCCAACCAAGCTTGATGCTCCTTACCGCGTGATGCTTGGTCAGGATGCTGATGGATGGGCATTTCAAGGGTAAGTACATCAAGGCCGGTCCTAGCACAAAGTGTTGAAGTAAGCGCTGAATCAATGCCGCCACTAACGCCTACCACAAAACCCTTAACACCTGCGCTGTTTGCGTAGCTTTTCAGCCAGTTCGAAATATGATTTGCCGTTTCCTGTAATTTCATAGCTCTATCGCCTAATTTTGTCCCAATGAAAGGAGTTCACCAAATATACCTTTTCGCAGCAACCGTTCTGCTCGCTGTATTCTTCTTTATTCAACGTGGAGCCTATTCAGAAGGTTCACTTTTTGAAGTAACGAATAATGGTGAAATTACCTGGGAAGTAAAGGACTTTGGTGAAGTGCTCTTTGGAAGGGATAGTTTACCATGGAAGGAAATGCAAAACATTTATTGGCCGTTTTTAGAAAACCAACCCAATAGATTTTTTTGGGCAAACGAACGCAAGAACAAGGTGTTGATAGACCACTACACTAACGTTCAAAATTTATGCGATCAAGAAAAAATAACCAAAGACTTAGCCCAAATTAGCGCAAATGCGAATGAGCTCTTAGACATCCCTATACCGAATCAATTATTCTTTTATATCAGCGGAATAGACTTGGAACATCCATGCCTTTACTATCATGGCGGTAAAGATTCTGTCATTGTATTTGTTGGGCTTGATAATTTTTTGGGTTCTGCTTACCCAGGTTACAACGCTGTACCAAATTATCAGCGAACATTGCTCACTCAAAGCCAACTTGTTGTTCGTTACGCAAATGCCCTCTTAGAAAATCAAGTCATCCAAAATTTTAACGATCCTACTTTGCTCGGAGAAATGATTTATCATGGAAAACGGCACGTAGCGGCAGAGGCCATAATCCAAGATGCTCCTATTCATGAAGTTCTAGGCTACAGCAAGGCAGAATACGACTTTTTAGAAAGCAACGAAAGACAAATTTGGGAAGTATTGGTCCGTGAAAATTTACTCTTTTCCACTGACATTATGGTTCGCCAACGCTTATCTCAACCCGCACCGTTTTCCAAAATGGGTACCGCTATGGACATGGAGATCCCGGGGAGAGTAGCTCAATTTATTGGCTATAGAATGATGCGTAGTTACGCGGAAAATCATACCGATCTAGACCTAAAGCAACTTTTAACTATCCGCGATGCGCAACGAATTTTGCGCGACGCACAATACAAACCGTAATGGCAATACACAAAGAGAGCGAAATCAAGATTACCGTTGGATTAGATGCGAATAAAATTCCTGAATCCATTGTTTGGGACGCCAGTGATGGTGGAGTTTCCAATGAAGAAGCTAAAGCCTTAATGATGGGGGTTTGGGACGATAAAACTTCTGAATGCCTACGTATTGATCTTTGGACCAAAGACATGCTCATGGACGACATGAAACGCATGTTCCATCAGACGTTCATCTCCATGGCCGACGGTTACGAGCGCGCAACAGAAGATACAGCATTGGCAGCTGACATGCGTGATTTTGCCCGCTATTTTGGCGAAAAATCTGGAATTATTGAGCCGTCGAAAAAATAAATTGGCGGTTCGTTTTCTGCTTATTGGCAGGTGCGAGGTTAGGTTTTATCGGATACTATATTCAGAAGCAAAAACACAAATAGCGCTTTATTCCTTACTGACCGTACATATCTGGAGTGATGCTCTGGTGTACAATGTCTAAATAACGTAACACTTCTTCCCGCCCAGTTCGGCCTTCTGCTGAAGTCATGAATACTGGCGGTAATTCCTCCCATTGTGTGAGCAGCTTCTTCTTATAGCGCGCAATTTGTTTCATAAGTGCAGAAGAACCCAATTTATCAATTTTGGTAAATACAATAGAAAACGGAACGCCTTCCATACCGCACCATTCCATAAATTCCAGATCAATTTTCTGCGGATCGTGACGGCAATCTACCAAGACGAACGTATTGATCAAATTGGGTCGGTCCTTGATATATGAAGTAATCATACGTTGAAACGTAGCTCGATTCTTTTTGGAAGTTTTCGCATAACCGTATCCCGGCAAATCCACCAAATACCAATCCTCGTTGATTTCAAAATGATTAATAAGCTGTGTCTTTCCTGGTTTTCCCGAAGTTTTAGCCAAATCCTTTCGCTGCATGAGCATGTTGATGAGCGAACTTTTACCAACGTTTGATCTTCCAATAAACGCAAACTCATTTTTCGTAGGTGCAGGGCACTCTTCCAACGTAGTGGAGGACTTCACAAAATCGGCACTTGTAATCTTCATCTTTCTCAGTATTCGCGCAAAGTTAGGTCATTTATTGGGTAGCAAGACTGAATGGTTATTAACGATGTTATACACACTTAAAATTCACTCTTTCCCACTTCTTCCCACCACAACTAATAAGGCCTAACGCAGTTTTAGATGAAACAAATGGGAAAAGTTATTCACAATGTGTACGTTTGTGGGAAATCGTGGGATGATAATTCTACATTTGTAAGGAGAGCAAACTTTAGACATGTTAAACCTCATAGGAGTACACGAATGCAAGATGGATGCGAAAGGTCGTATCAGTCTTCCGGCTGCCCTAAAAAAGCAGCTAGCACCAGCTATGGATGATGCGTTCGTACTCAAAAGAAGTGTGTTTAGCAAGTGTTTGGAGTTGTACCCAATGCAAGAGTGGAATGAAGTCATGGGCAAGGTGAACACCTTAAACCGTTTTGTAAAGAAGAACAACGATTTTATTCGATTATTCACTGCAGGTGTAAAACTTATTGAGTTAGACGGTGCTACCCGTATAGGGATTAGTCCGGACCTTAAATCTTTCGCAAACCTCAGCCGTGAAGTGGTGCTTAGCGCACACAACGGCATTGTAGAGATTTGGGATAAACTAGCCTATGAAAACGCCGTAAACGTAGATGGAGATGACTTTGGATTGCTCGCTGAAGAAGTAATGGGCGGAATAAATCCAAGTCAGAATGAGCTATCATGATCCTGTTCTCTTAGAAGAATGCTTAGAGGGGCTTAACATCAATCCAAAAGGATTGTATGTTGACGTGACCTTTGGTGGAGGCGGTCATAGTAAAGCCATTTTAGAACAGCTAACAACTGGCAAGCTCTACGCTTTTGACCAAGACCCGGATGCAAAAGCAAACCTCCCAGAACATCCAAACCTTGTATTTATTGCAGCCAACTTTAGGTACATCAAGAATCATCTTCGATTACAAGACGCAAGATTTGTAGACGGAATATTAGCAGACCTTGGCGTCTCTTCACACCAATTTGACGAAGGCGAAAGAGGATTCTCTATTCGATTTGACGGTCCGCTGGACATGCGCATGAATCCGGGCTCCGGCATAAGTGCTGCGGAAGTGCTAGAAACCTATGAGGAACAGGCGCTTTACGATCTATTCAGAAAACACACAGATATAAAAGGCCTCAGGTCATTGGTGAACGCACTGCTTATGGCACGTGCGAATCATCCGCTAACTACAACGGCTGCCTTGCGTGAATTGTGTGAGCCACTCGCTCCAAGAGGACAATGGCACAAATATGTAGCTCAAGTTTTCCAAGGACTTAGAATGGAAGTCAATAGCGAGCTAGAGGTGCTAGAAGACATGCTCTATGGTGCAATTGATGTTTTAAAACCTGGCGGAAGACTAGTCGTCATGAGCTATCACAGCTTAGAAGACAGAATGGTCAAAAACTTCATCAAAGAAGGAAAAGCAGCAGGCCAAACGGAGAGCGATTTCTTTGGAGTAAAGCACCTACCGCTAAAAGCCATAACACGAAAGCCCATTGTATCTGGCGCAGAAGAAAATGCCACGAATCCGCGAGCAACAAGCGCCAAGCTCAGGATAGCGGAACGAACTCATACAGAATGGAATAGAGATGAATAAGGTCAAAATCTTTTTTAGCACTCTTGGGAATCGTTTGAAAATCACAGATGAAGCCATCATCAAATTCCTGCCTTTCGCAGGTTGGCTCAGCTTTTTGGCGCTAATCAGTATTTACGTGAGCCACAGCGCTGATAAAAAAGTGCACAAAATAGACGACCTCAGCAGAAAGCGTCAAACACTTGAGGCCGAACATACTGAAACCAAAGAACGACTGACCAAACTGTCACTAGAAAGCCGAGTGATTACGAAGGCAGAAGAACTCGGTTTGATGCAACCAGAGGTGAGACCAGAAAAAATAATAATAACGGAGTGAGCACGGAGATAAAGAACATAAAGAATCGAGTTGCTTGGGCCAGCGGTATCATCTACCTGATGCTAGCCGTAGTGTTGATCCGTTTGTACTATGTAAGTCTTGTACAAGGCCCTGAGCTTAGGGCTAAAAGCCAGGAGCGCGTCATTGAACGGCATATCATTGAGGCAAAACGTGGTGATATTTATTCTGCAGACGGCAAGACTCTGGCCACCACCAAACCCGTATATAAAATACATTTTGATGCGGTTACGGTAGATAAAGAAATTTTTGATGCGGAAGTGGATGCGCTTGGAGCGCAATTAGCAACGATTAATTCCAAATACAGCGCTAGTGGCTGGTCAGCGTATCTAAGAGAAGAGCGGTCCAAAAGGCGCCGTTATATCCCATTGGCAAGTAAGCTCAACTTCAGCGAACTGCAGAGAATCCGGCAATATCCTATTCTAAAAAGAGGTGCACACCGTGGGGGCTTAATTGTAGAAGAAGATCTACAGCGCATTCAAATGGCCACCAACATCAAAATGAGAACAATTGGGTATGACCTAGAAGGTGCAAGTGCTGGATTGGAAGGATACTATAGCGAATACCTAAGAGGGAAGCCTGGCAATCGATTAAAGCAAAAAATTGCAGGAGGAGATTGGAAGCCCATTGACGACCCACAGGCTGTAGAACCCGTGGACGGTTTTGACGTATATACCACCATTGACACTCGAATCCAAGACGTGGCGCAGCAAAGCCTGTTAAAAGAACTCAAACATTACAAGGCAGATCACGGCTGTGCCGTAGTCATGGAAGTAAAAACCGGGAAAATTGTAGCCATGGCCAACTTAGGTCGTAATGAAGACAGCACCTATTCAGAGCTCAGAAATTATGCTGTTTGGGAATGCACAGAACCTGGCTCAACCATGAAGCTACTATCTACCATGGCGCTTTTGGAAACCGGCAAGGCCGATACCAATACTAAAGTGGATACAGAAAATGGTGTGATACAAGTTTTTGATCGAAAAGTAAAAGACTCAAGACGCGGTGGCTATGGGGAGATAAGCCTTAGAGAGGCTTTTGAAAAGAGTTCCAATACGGCCATTGTAAAGCTGATTTATTCCAATTTCAAAGACAAGCCCAATGAATTCATTGACTTTTTATATGCACGTAAGTTTCATGAAAAAACGGGAGTGGGAATTAAAGGAGAATCAGCTCCAATAATACCCATGCCAGGTGACAAAGATTGGTCCGGGGTTACCCTTCCATGGATTGCCTATGGCTATTCCGTCGCATTCACACCACTACAGCTTTTAACCATGTACAATGCCGTAGCAAACGACGGCGTCATGGTGCAACCTCAAGTAGTCAGCCACATAATGGATCATGGACGCCAAGTAGAGCGCTTTGAACCAAAAGTGCTTAACCCTGCAGTATGTTCCAAAGAGACTATTGGTAAACTCCAGGCACTATTAGAAGGTGTCGTGGAACGCGGAACTGCCACAAACCTGAAGGACAGTAAAATGAAATTAGCCGGCAAAACCGGAACCTGTCAATTGAACTATTGGATTGAAGGCACGAGCGATTACCAGAGTTCATTTGCCGGTTATTTTCCCGCAGACCATCCAAAATATTCTTGTGTTGTGGTGATCAATAAGCCTGTTAAACAAATAGGGTATTATGGAAACAAAGTGGCAGGACCTGTTTTTCGAGCCATTTCAGATGAAGTGTACAGCCAAATGCCTCAAGAAGCGGAAATAGTGGGAGGCAAACTTTTAGCAATCAATAATACGGCCCATTCATCTATTCCAAGAATTGACGAAGCCTTTCAAAAGAACTTCATCCCAAGCCTTAAAGGTCTAAATGCCCGGGAAGTGCTACGTGCAGTCGGCCCACATAATATCAAGGTGAATATGGAAGGAACAGGGCATGTAATAAGCCAAAGTCCTGTTGTTGGAACGCCACTGAATACCATAACCGAAATCAATCTAACCTTGCGATGAAATTATTGAAAGACCTCATCTACGGCATCCGTCTCAAGGAAGTTATTGGCAGTACACAAATTGCCATTGAGCACATTTGCTACGACAGTAGAAAGTCGGCCAAAAACGCACTCTTTATTGCAGTGCCTGGAACCCAAGTGGACGGCCATCTCTTCATAGATAAAGCGATTGAACTAGGTGCTATTGCTGTAGTTTGTGAGCGGTTACCGGATCGAATACAAAAAGGTATACACTATGTGCAAACTTCAGATAGCGCCTTTGCGCTTAGTGCTGTAGCCAGCAATTGGTATAGCAATCCTTCTAAAAAAATGAAAGTCATTGGCGTGACTGGAACCAATGGAAAAACCACCATAACTACCCTGCTCTTTAACCTCTTCTCGCAGATTGAAGGCGAGCTCTGCGGATTATTGAGCACCATTGATGTGAGAATTGGCCGTAATAGCCTCCCTGCCACACATACCACTCCAGACGCAATTACAATACAAGAGCATATGCACAATATGCATCAAGCAGGAGTAAAGTATTGCTTTATGGAAGTGAGTTCCCATGCTCTTGTTCAACATAGGGCAGCACATGTAGATTTTGACGTAGCCGTATTCACCAACATTACAAGAGACCATTTGGACTACCACGGCGATATGAACGGCTACATCAAAGCCAAAAAAATGCTCTTTGACGGGCTAAAAAAAGAAGCCGTAGCCATTTTCAATGAAGATGTCAAACACGGCCAAACCATGGTGCAAGACTGCAAGGCAATCAAGCGCAGCTATGCGCTTAAGTTTCCAAGTGATTACAAAGTGAAAATTCTTGAACGGCAATTCGACGGAATGCTATTGACCATCAATGAACAAGAATGCTGGACCAGAATCATGGGGGATTTCAATGCCTATAATCTTTGCGCGGCGTATGCAACTGCCATTGAATTAGGCAAAGATGCACTACAAGTACTCACCACACTCAGCCTTTTAACTCCCGTTGAAGGTAGATTCCAAACCATCACTGGCAAGGGAATAGTAGCCATTGTGGACTATGCACATACACCGGACGCACTTCAAAATGTCTTAAATACGATTGCAACCATCAATGAAGGAAAAGGCAAAATAATTACGGTAGTAGGCTGTGGCGGAAATAGAGACAAAGGCAAGCGTCCTCAAATGGCTGCTATTGCTGCAGAAAATAGTGACACCACCATACTCACTTCTGATAATCCACGTGATGAGGATCCAGATACAATTATCGCTGAAATGGCAAATGGGTTAAGTCCCAACCTGAAGAGTAAAACACTCGAAATCATGGACCGAAGACAGGCTATTAAGTCGGCAGTCATGCTGGCAAAAGAGGGCGATATCGTGCTTGTTGCCGGCAAAGGACATGAAAAATATCAAGAAATCAAGGGTACTCGATTCGACTTTGACGATGTACACGAAGTAACCCTCTTATTGAACAGTTAGTATGCTTTATTACCTATTTGACTTTTTAAACCAAACCTATGATTTGCCCGGCGCAGGTGTTTTTCAATACATCACCTTCCGTGCGGCAATGGCTGTAATTACTTCGCTATTAATCAGCATGGTCTTTGGAAAAAAATTAATTGACCGCCTTCATAGGTTACAAGTTGGGGAAACTGTTCGCGACTTAGGACTTGAAGGACAACAAGAAAAGTCAGGTACGCCGACTATGGGGGGAATCATCATCCTTATGGCAATTGTTTTTCCAACATTACTCTGGGCAAAACTGGACAATATATACATCATCCTTATGCTTGTAAGTACCCTATGGATGGGGAGCATTGGTTTTGTGGACGACTACATCAAAGTATTCAAAAAGGATAAAAAAGGCCTTAGAGGAATTTTTAAAGTCATCGGTCAGGTAGGACTCGGCATCATAGTTGGCGCTACACTCTACTTCCATCCAGAAGTAACTATAAAAGAACAATTACCCGTTGTTCAAACCGAACAGTTCGAATCGGCAAACGGCCCCTCCTATGGAGATGCCGTTAAAAGCACAAAGACGACTATTCCATTCTTTAAAGACAACGAATTTGATTACGCCTATTTCACCAATTGGATGGGAGACTCAGGAAAGCCAATCACCTCCATTGTATATATTCTAGCCGTTATATTCATCATTACTGCGGTATCTAATGGCGCCAACCTTACAGACGGTCTTGATGGTTTGGCAACTGGAACTTCGGCAATTGCCGCAACTGCCCTGCTCGTTTTAGCCTATGTAAGTGGCTCCATCATTTTTGCGAGCTACCTCAACATCATGTATATCCCAAATACAGGGGAACTTGTAATATTCACCGCAGCCTTCATTGGAGCTGCTATTGGATTTTTATGGTACAATAGTTTTCCAGCTCAAGTATTCATGGGAGATACCGGCTCATTGGCCATTGGCGCTATCATCGCGGTATTGGCGCTTGCCGTTCGTAAAGAGTTTTTACTTCCCATTATCGCCGGGATATTCCTTGTAGAGAATCTAAGCGTAATCATCCAAGTGAGTTATTTCAAATACACTAAGAAAAAATTTGGCGAAGGCAAGCGCGTCTTCTTGATGAGCCCACTTCATCACCATTACCAGAAAAAGAATTACCCCGAAACTAAAATCGTCACGCGATTCTGGATAGTGGGCATCATGCTCGCTGTTGCAGCCATTGCAACCTTGAAATTGAGATAACACTTGAACACACCTTACCAACATATCGCCATTTTAGGAGCCGGAGAAAGCGGCATGGGTGCGGCACGATTTGCCTCAAAGCTTGGCGTGCGCGTATTCTTAAGCGAATACGCTAGTCTTAGTGACCAGGATAAATCGGCCTTAACAAGTTGGGGCGTGAAATATGAGGAAGGCGGCCATTCTGAAGCTGCTATTTTAAGTGCTGACGCTATCATTAAAAGTCCCGGCATTCCGCATACGGCACCAATCATTCAGAAAATCAAAGAAACGGATAAGCCGTTGATGGGTGAATTGGACTGGGCGTCTAGACATACCTCAGCAAAAATTGTTGCCATTACCGGTTCAAACGGCAAAACCACCACAGCAACACTTTGTCATCACATTATTTCTGCTCAATACGACACGGTATTGGCGGGGAATATTGGTTTGAGTTTGGGCCGAGCGCTCTCCCAACGGCTAGAAGATGGACAAAATGACCCCGAAGTAATTGTACTAGAGGTGAGCAGCTTCCAATTAGACGACGCCCTAATCTTTGAACCGCACATTAGCATTTTAACCAACATTACTCCAGACCATTTAGACCGATACGATTACGACATCGGTAAATATGCGCGAAGCAAATTCCAACTCTTGGATTACACGGCAGACACAGGTCATTTTATCTACTGTGACGACGATAAAGTAAGTACGGAATTCTTGAAAAAATGGCAACAAACAAAGAACATCAAAGCAACTCTGTTTGCTGTTGGAATTGACGCTCCAGCAGGACCTCATAGAGTTGCACAACTCAACAATAACAAAATCACAATTACATTAAACAACGAAGCAATGACTATTGAAGAATTAGCAATGCAAGGCAAGCACAACACGTACAACGGAATGGCTGCTGGCCTGAGCGCACAACTACTAAAAGTGAGAAATCAAACTATTCGTGAAAAACTACAATCGTTTGATGCATTGGAGCACCGTCTTGAAAGTGTGCTGAACATCAGCGGTGTGGAATACATAAATGATAGCAAGGCAACCAATGTAAATGCCACGTACTACGCACTAGAATGTCAACATAAGCCCGTAGTCTGGATTGTAGGCGGCGTAGACAAAGGCAACGACTACAATGAACTCATTGGATTGGTTGAAAATAAGGTCAAAAGTATCATTGCGCTTGGCGTGGATAATTCAAAGATTATAGAGGCCTTTGGCAGTATCACTGAAGTTATTGAAGCAGATAGCATGAAAAGTGCCGTTCGCAAAGCAGCAAGACTAGCTAAAAAAGGAGATGCCGTATTGCTCAGCCCCTGCTGCGCATCGTTTGATCTTTTTGAAAATTTTGAAGACCGAGGCAATCAATTCAAAGATCAAGTACGCAATCTATAGATAGAAAAGCGGTGGATACAGTAAGAAAATATTTAAAGGGAGACCTCTATACATGGGGGCTTATTCTAATACTTATGGTTGTGAGCTTCTTGCCAACGTATAGCGCAAGCAGTTCATTGGCCCATAAATATGGTGGCGGAAATACCTTTACTTTTCTCACACGTCACATGATGCACCTCTTCATAGGGGGTATATTCATGTACGCCGTTCATAGATTGAACTTTCGATTAATTGGTAAGCTGGTTCAATTGGCAATGCCTGCAGCACTCGTATTGCTTGTAATCACTATGTTTCAAGGCACAGAAATGGGAGGCGCCAATGCTTCTCGTTGGGTGCGTATCCCTATCCTTGGAATGAGCTTTCAAACATCAGCTTTTGCTTCGTTAGCGCTGTTGATTTGGCTCGCCAAGTGGTTTTCAAAGTCTAGAGAAATTTTGACGTTCACAGACATGAAGGCGCCGCTTTTAATGATAGGAACCACTCTGATTCTAATTCTACCTGCTGATTTTTCAACGACAGCAGTCATATTCACAATGGCCTTTATTTTAATGACTGTAGCAGGCGTACCCTGGAAGTTATTATGGAAAATTATTGCAGCAGGCCTAGGGGCTCTTCTAATATTCGTCCTGATTGTATTGGCCTTTCCTAATATATCAAATCGTGTGGCGACCTGGAAGGCACGTATTGTAAATTTTGTAGACCCTAGCAATGAAGATAGCAACTATCAAACAGAGTTGGCCAAAATGGCCATTGCAGAAGGTGAGGTCTTTGGAAAAGGTCCAGGAAAAAGCATTCAAAAAAATTTCTTACCTCAATCTAATTCTGATTTTGTCTTTGCGGTGATTACAGAAGAATACGGTCTTTTTGGATCAACTGTACTTATATTCTTTTACGGCTTGCTGTTCAGGCGGTTTGTGAAAATTGCCCGACGGGCCCATACTAAATTTGGCACCCTACTTGTGTTAGCCGCTTCTTCCGGTATTGTCCTGCAAACCATTGTTAATATGGGAGTAGCCATAGACCTAATGCCTGTAACTGGGCAGACACTCCCGTTTCTAAGTGCCGGGGGATCTTCTGTTTGGGTAACCTGTATTGCTTTGGGCGTCATTCTTTCCGTTAGTCATACGGATGTTGAGCGCATAATTGGGACCAGCCCGCAAGAAGAGGAAGAAAGTTTTGACGAACAAAACTCACTTGCTCATGGCTAAAACTTTCATTATCAGTGGCGGCGGAACAGGTGGACATATTTTCCCTGCAGTAAGTATTGCAAACGCGCTTAAAAAACGCCATCCACAAGCAACCATACATTTTGTAGGGGCATTGGGTAAAATGGAGATGACCAAGGTCCCAGATGCTGGTTTCCCTATCACGGGAGTACCCATTGCAGGAATTAATCGGAAAAAACCGTGGAAAAGTTGGAATGTACCGTTCAAGCTACTCATTGCGCTAAGTAGGTGTAGGAAACTACTTAAATCCATGAGGCCAGATGCCGTGATAGGAACTGGCGGTTACGCAAGTGGACCCGTTTTACTCATGGCTCAAAGAATGGGTATACCGACCATTGTTCAAGAACAAAACAGCTATGCTGGAATTACCAATATCCGACTTGGGAAAAAAGCACAATTCATTTGTACGGCCTATGAAAACGCTGCTCGATTCTTCCCTAGTGACCGCGTTAGACTTACAGGCAACCCCATCAGAGAAGTTTTTACCAAAGCGCTTCCCAATCAAAATACTTGCAAAGAGCAATTAGGGTTTAATCCAAGCAAAAAACTGCTGTTGGTTCTTGGCGGAAGCTTAGGGGCTAGAGCTATAAATAAGCAGATTGCAAAAAATTTAG
>PXYR01000017.1 GCA_003023665.1 Bacteroidota bacterium | reverse complement strand
GCGTACAACCATGGACCATCGCTTGAATACCTTCTAATGCTGAGTCTTTTAAATAATGAGCCAGGACATCTGAATCAATACCGGTGCCTAAAAATCCATCCTCAATTAAAGGCACCAATAATGGGGTGGCCAAAGCACAAAGCGATACTTCGGGATTCTTTTCGGCAAGCTTTAATGAATAAGCTTCACTCCTCACTGTGGCGCGCGTTCCAAGCAGACCCACTTTATCTTTTCCTAGTTGAGCCAAATAATCCACAACTGGGTCAATGACATTAATAAAAGTCAACTCTGGAAATCTACCTTCAAGTACTTTTCCGGCAGAAGCGCTCGCACTATTGCAAGCAATAACTATGAGATCGCAACCTTGATCTTTAAGAAATTGGACAATTTTGATGCTATAGCCTTGAATCGCAGTATCGCTCTTATCACCGTAAGGAAGGTGCAGGGTATCGCCGTAATAAACTTTTGGTACGCCAGGAAGAACTTTATTTAAAGCGCTTAACACGGTGAGACCACCGAGTCCACTATCAAACAACCCTATTTTCTGAACTCCCTTCATTACCTTTTAGTTCTCATTTTTAAGCCATAAAAACCCCTTGCTAGCATGGCCGGCAAGGGGTTTTCTACGCGTTTTATATCCCAATTATTGGATGCCTAATTCCGCTTTAACGAGTGGCATGATATCCTCTCCGTTTTCCAAGAAAACCACTACAGCCTTTCCTGTAGAAGAATCAAGGATGTAGGTGAAACTGTTAGATTTTGCAACAGCGTTAATGGCCTCTTGAGCCTTCTCAATGATTGGCAACATTAAGTCCATTTGCTTTCTTTGAAGCTCCTGTTGTGCACTTTGATTGAATTGCATAATACGCTGCCCCATTGCTTCAAGCTCTTCTTGTTCTTTTTGAAGACGTAATTGAGTCCAAGTATCAACGTTGGCCTGCGCATTTTGCATTTTTGTCATGTATTCTTCCTGCATGGCTTGAGAATCTCCTTCAAGCTGTTCTTGGTACTTCTGAATTTCAGCGTTGGCTGTTTGCGTCTCAGGCATCACAGCTACCAATTCCTCTACATCAATATGACCAATTTTTTGCTGTGCAACTGCAGTTGCAGCAAAGCCGATTGTCAGGGCAAGTGCGAGTAAAACTCTCTTCATTTCTATTGTATTTATTGCTTTATACTATTTAAAACTTCGTCGCTGTAGTCTTTTTCCTTTTCTACGAAGAGCACTCCACTTTGAGCGCTTTTATCAAGTACCAATTCTAACTTACGTTTTCTAGCTACCTCTTGTACGGCACCAAAAACTTTGTCTTGTATTGGCTGCACCAGCTGGTTCCGCTTAACAAAAAGTTCCCCAGTAGGTCCAAAATATTTTTGTTGTAGAGCAAGAACTTCTGCTTGTTTGTCCAGAATCCCCTTCTCTCTCTTTTCTAATTTTTCTGGTGACAGCAAAATACGTTCGGCATCCAAAGCGTCCTTTAAACTTTCCAACTCACTTTGTAGCGCGCTAACTTCACCTGACCACTGCTCACTCAGTTTGTCTACCTGGCTTTTTGCCTGGGCATATTCCGGCAAGCTTTTCAGTATATAATCTGTATCCACAACGCCATAGCGCTGTGCAAAAGCAGAGCTGCTAATGAAAAAGGTGAATACGATTAAAAGTACTTTAAACTTCATTGCGGCGAAGGTAGCTAATTTTAGAACTGTTGACCAATGATAAAGTGCGTTTGCCAGCCACTAGAAGTAACGCCTGTAGGTTCTGGGTCAAAACCATAACCTATATCCACTCCCATTAAACCAAACATTGGCATAAAAATTCGTATTCCGGCACCTGCACTTCTCTTGAGGTTAAACGCGCGGTAATCCCAAAAATTATCATAATTGTTTCCCGCTTCTAGGAATACTAGTGGGAACACCTGGGCGCTCGGTGTATTTGCAATGATGTAGCGGGCTTCAAGAATATACTTGTTGTAAAGCGCGCCACCACCAGCCGGCGTTATAGAGTTGTTTTGGTATCCACGCAGACCTATGATCTCACGCCCGTCAATAACAAAGTTGGTTAAGCCGTCGCCACCCACATAAAATCGCTCAAAAGGCGGAAGTCCTAAATCTTTATTGTAGCTGCCTAAGAATCCAAATTCCCCGTGTGTCCGAATCACAAACTTTGAAGTAATTGGTGCAAACCAATCCGCATTTAATTTCCATTTGTGATACTCTACCAATCTAAAGCGCTCTTCAGAAGAAATATTTTTATAATCAATATCACTGAACAAACTGAACGGTGGAGTAAGCTCTGCAGCAAAGTTGATTTGAGAACCTCGTGTTGGGAAAATAGGAACGTCTGTATTGTTTCTACCCAAGGTAAACTTGTAATTCACATTATTTGAGGTTCCCTTGGTGTAGTTTAAGAAGCCCGTGGGATAATTGTCCAAATTAAATCTTCTAAACTCAATTCCTTGGTACAAAGTGAAGTAATCATCTGGCCACTTGAGACGCTGGCCTAATCCAAAATTAACCCCTGTAATGTATAAACTTTGACGGTTTGGGTTGGAACGTTCTACCCCATTGGATTGCACATTGTGATATAGTGTTGCCGTGAAACTATTTGGTTTTCTTCCGCCTAACCAAGGTTCTGTGAAAGATGCATTATAGCTCTGGAAGTATAGCCCATTAGATTGTGCTCTAATGTTAATGGTCTGACCGTCACCCGTAGGCAATGGCTGCCAAGAGCGTTTATTTCGAATGTTTCGGGCAGAAAAGTTATTGAAATTTAAACCCAAGGTTCCAACTACTCTACCGGCACCCCAACCGCCTTGAAGTTCCAATTGAGAGGTAGATCTTTCCACCACTGAATATTCCAAGTCAACGGTTCCAGTCTGCGGATCTGGCACTGGATTAACTCCAATTTGTTGCTGATCAAAATACCCTAATTGAGAAAGTTCACGGATCGTACGTTGAATCATTGCCTTAGAAAACAGATCACCCGGCTTGGTTCTGAGCTCCCGGTAAATTACATGATCATTGGTACGTTCATTACCACTAATACTTACTTTTCGGATAGTTGCTTGACGTCCTTCTTGGATGCGGATTTCAATATCTATAGTGTCATTGTTTACGCTTTTCTCAATAGGAACAACCTGAGAAAACAAGTAACCGTTATTTAAGTAAATTGATGCGACATCATTGCCGTTGGGATCAAAGCTCACACGTTCTGTCAATTCCTGAGAATCATAGATATCACCACGATTGATGCGAAGAATAGAGGTCAAGAGTTCCGTTTCATACTTTGTATTTCCAATAAAGGTGATGTCTCCAAAATAATATTTCCGACCTTCTTCAATGTTGATTTCAATTTGAACAAGTTCCTCAGAAGACGGGTATACTGTATCGCTTACAATACGTGCATCACGGTATCCAAGTGTGTTGTACTTGGCAACAATAGAACGCAAATCCTCTCGGTATTCTTTCTTCTTAAGCTTAGATGATTTCAGTAATGCTTTCCCCTTTACTTTAGTGTTTTTCATGGCCTTACGCAGCACCTTTTCACTTACCGCAACATTGCCCGTAAACACAATCTCTCCAATTTTTACCCGACTACCCGGTTGAATCTTGAACCCCAAAATAACGGCGTTATTGTAGGTGGTATCTACTTTTTCTAAAACCTCAACTTCCGCATTCAAAAACCCTTTGTCATAGAAATACTTTTTGATTTTATTGCGGCTCATCACCTTCAGGTTTTCATTGACCACTTTACCAGCTCTTAGGTCTAAATCTTCTCTAATGTCATCTTTCCAAGCTTTCTTGAGACCGGTCATGTAGTACTTACTCAATTTTGGCAGGGCAACCAACTGAATATCCAAATACACCTTTTTACCTACTTTATTTACCACCTTGAAGGTGATGTCTTCAAAGAGTTTTTGACGCCAAAGGGTACGAATTGCATCAGAAATTTTCTCATCTGGAAACTGAATGTCATCACCAACACGCAGATTCGTCAGCATAATGACCACATTTGGATCTAAAGAACCGGCACCCGTGACTGTGATACCTGCTAATTCATAATTAATTCCTGGGATGAGATTGAAATCACTGCCTGTAGTGACTTGAGCTTTGGCCGCAAATGTGGAGATGACCGATAGTAGAATGGCCAAAAATGTTTTCTTCATGTTCTTACTTCACAGTTAGCTGTTCAGAAGTCTGCCCGAAGCGACGTTCTCTTTTTTGAAACGTAGCAATGGCTTCGTACAGCCCCTCAGCATCAAAATCAGGCCAGAGGACTGGAGTGAAATAAAACTCTGCGTAGGCCAGTTGCCATAGCAAGTAGTTGCTTATTCTTTGTTCTCCTGAAGTACGTACGAGAAGGTCCGGATGTGGCATACCTGCGGTAAACAAGTGTTGCTCAATATGCTCCTCTGTAATACTTTCTGGTTTCAAGTCACCTGATGCCACTTGTTTAGCGACTTCGCGAATAGCTTGAACCATTTCGTCCTGCGAGCCGTAGCTCAATGCAAGGGTCAAAGTTAACCCATCATTGCTTGATGTGGCATTAATTACAGAGATTAACTTTTTATTTGCTTTTTCCGGCAGCGAACCAATATTTCCTATGGCATTCAGGCGAACATTGTTCTTCTGCAGAACAGGTAATTCCTTTTCTAATGCATTCATAAGAATGTTCATGAGTCCATCTACTTCCGCTTTTGGTCGATTCCAATTCTCTGTTGAAAAAGCATATACTGTTAAGTAGCCTAAGCCAAGCTCAGCAGAAGCTGTGGTTATGCGTCTCAACGCCTCTACTCCAACTTCATGACCTCGGACTCGCGTCATAAAACCTTGCTTTTTAGCCCAGCGACCATTTCCGTCCATGATCACCGCAATGTGGTTAGGCATGTTGCTAGGATCAAGACCTACTTCAAGTCTTTTGTCTATGTAAACCTTAGAATTCGCGACAGCGTTCATTGCGTGGATTCAGATTATAAAATAAAGTTACTGCTGCAAAAATAGACCAATCCTTTGTATTGGCATTACCTCTTGCAAGTCCGCTTGTATAAGGCACATTACCTGGGTTTGCGAAGTAAGCAGCCATTGTACTTCTCTCCTCTGCTAGGTCTGAAGCATCCACATAATCGCCAGAAGTGTCGTCCAGGTAATCCGAACCGTAACTTCTCCATCCAACTTCTGCCGTCATGCTGATATCTCTTCCTAAAGATCTTCTAAAACCCATTCCCATGGGTAGTGTTAATGTGGTGGTACCGTAAAAAAGCTGACTTGATAATGCTGTTTGTTGCCCCTCTGTCCCCAATGGTCTAAGGTCTACCCATTGATCGTCGTAAATTCCTTGTGGATTATATCCTGTTAGTCCAATTCCACCGAAGATGTAGAAACTCTGTTTTTTCTTACTTCCAGTTGCGTACGGCCAAAAGTTAAATTCGGTCATCAAAGCAAATTCATTGATTTCCGTTCTAAAATCAATTCCTCTGTTACTTTTAAAATCGTCTTTTGCCCAAGAATCACTGCTTCCTAAATATCCTCTTGAATAATTGAATCGAGTACTCCAATGCCAATTAAACTGGCGTCTTAGCGTTATTGTGCCTATGGGCTGGTTGGGAAGTATTCCGCGTATTCCTTCCGCATTTAGTGCCACTGCACCCACGTCACCGTGAAAAACAGAACCCCCTCCTCCAAAGCCTAATTCGTAGTATTGGGCGCGCATACTGATGGACAGTGTGAACATTAAAATAAGAAGTATATACCGTTTCATTAGTTTCTAAAGTCGCGTCCCCAGCTGAGTTTATTTCGCATGGTTGAAGGAAAATCTTGCAGTTCTGTCTGCACTAAAGCAATTCTAAAATCTGCCTTTTGGATGAGCAGTTCAGTATCAGAAGTAAAACTGTGCATTCGACTGTCTAAAGAAGCTAAAAATTCATTCTCACGGCTTTCCACCTGCATTCTCAACGTGTTGCTATCGTTGATAACGAATGGTCTCATTGTTAAATTGTGAGGGGCTATAGGCGTTAGGACAAAATTATCGCTATTGGGCATAATTATGGGGCCACCACAACTCAAACTATAACCCGTTGAACCCGTGGGCGTAGAAACAATAAGTCCATCTGCCCAATAACTATTGAGGTAATTACCGTTCAAATAAGTGTGTACGGTAATCATGCTGGTAGTTTCCTTTCGAGCAAGGGTAATTTCATTCAATGCGAAATTGGGCTTCAATAATTTGTTGCAGGAAGTTTTGACCTGTAACAGCGTTCTAAAGTCTAATTGGAATCTACCGGTAAACAGCGCATCAAGTGAACTTTCAATATTGCTCTTTGCCACGTTTGCCAAAAAGCCTAATCGGCCCATATTAATTCCTAAAATAGGGATGTCTTTGCTTTGGATTAAAACCGTAGCATCCAATATGGTTCCATCTCCGCCTAAGCTGATCAAGAAATCAGGATCAAAATCCTTTAGCTCCTCTTCGTTTGCGTAAACCAAATATTCTAGGTTTTCAAACTCTTCCTGTTTAATCTGTTCTACCGCATCTTTCAAAGGGCTATAAACTCCTATCTGTACCGTCTCTTCATGGAGTTTTTCCAGCACAACCTCTATATAAGGTAAATTCTGAGTCTTGGGCTCACGGCCAAATAGAGCAATTCTCATCAGTACTTCAAATAGTTCATTAAATGGTTGTATCGTTCTTGATAATCAAGTTCAAAGGTAGCATCTCCGAAAATACCGTCTAAACGATAACCGTAACGCTCAAGACTTTGCACTATTGAAGTGCTGTTTTCTACATTGAGCTTAATGACCAACTTTACTTCATTGGGAACATCCGGGGTTAGCATCCAAAGTCCTAAAATCTTCGCATCATTCTGTTCCACGACATTTGAAATGGTAATCATAGAATATTGCGGCTGATCCACGCTTAAGGTCAAAATAGCCCCAACCTGCATCAGCGTTGGAGTTTCTCTAAAGAATTCAAAAACATCTGACAGTAGGTAGGCACTTTTGTATTGGCCATCCGTATCAACAATAGGCAATGAAGTTAACCTGTAATTTACCACTACCGCTAGTATGTCAAAGTAATGGGCATCTGGGGAAACAAAATGGGCATTTGCAGGGTTCAGTACTTTGGACACGGGAGCGCTATCGTCACCAAATTCCAACAAAACATCTTCACTAACAAGTCCCATGTATACTCCTTCAGCATTGACTACCGGGAAATCACTCACCTTCATTTCATCCATTTTGTCAATGGCTTCAATGATGCTTGTTTCCGGACTCAGCGGTGCAAAGGGTTCTAGATGGATGGATTGTTTCTTCATTCTTTAACAAACATAGGCCTTTTCTTTAGCTTTGTACCCATGAACGAACCCACAAAACTCAGTGTAAACATCAATAAAATAGCCACGTTGCGAAACGCTCGTGGTGGAGATGTTCCCAACGTGTTAAAAACCGCTCTTGATTGTGAAAAATTTGGCGCGCAAGGCATCACTGTCCACCCTAGACCGGATCAACGCCATATTCGCTACTCTGATGTGGCGGAATTAGCCCCCGCAGTGACCACTGAATTCAATATTGAAGGATATCCAAACTCAGCATTCATTGACCTTGTATTGCAAAATAAACCTGACCAAGTAACACTCGTTCCTGATCCTCCTGGAGTCCTAACGTCCAATGCAGGTTGGAATACTATTGAAAATGAGGGCCTGCTCAAAGAGGTCATAGCCGTCTTCAAACAGGCTGGAATTCGAACGAGTATATTCATTGAAACCAATCTAGAACTTATTGATGGTGCTAAAACGGTGGGTGCTGACCGTATTGAATTGTATACTGAAGAATATGCTTTGAAATATGAAGAAGATGCTTCAGGTGCCATTGAGCCATACAAGATTGCGGCAATGCATGCCAAAGGAATTGGCTTAGGAGTCAATGCCGGACACGACCTTAATCTTGAAAACTTATCTTTTTTCGCTGAGCAATTGTTCGGCAATCTAGACGAAGTCAGCATTGGTCATGCGTTAATTGCAGACGCACTCTACCTTGGCTTACACAACACCATACAACAATACCTGAATTGTTTGAACCCAATCTCATGGAAGTAGTCCCCCTCTTTTCAAAAATCTACGGTGAAGGCCGACCTCTAATTATACTTCATGGGTTATTTGGAATGGGCGATAATTGGACAACTCACGCGAAAATTATAGCGAATAACGGATGGCAAGTTCACGCTGTAGATCAAAGGAATCACGGACGCAGCCCGCACCATGAGCAACATAATTATGATGCTTTAGCTGCTGATTTAGAACAATATATTGAAGATCAAAAGCTTGAAAACGTAGTACTATTGGGCCACAGTATGGGAGGAAAGACTGTGATGAATTTTGCGGTTCGCAATCCACACTTGGTGGCTGCATTGATTGTAGTAGATATTGCACCTAAGGCATACCCAATACATCATGATGCTTACATTGAGGCAATGAAAAGTGTGGACTTTAATACTGCCAAGAGCAGAAAAGATGTGGAAGCTGTATTGAGTAAAACTTTGAGCAGTCCTGGCATCATTCAATTCTTTATGAAGAGCCTGTATTGGAAGACCAAAGAAGAATTGTCTTGGCGTTTCAATTTATTGGGGCTGGAATCTGAATTGCATCAAGTGGGGGAAGCTCTTGAGTTTGGTTATTATCACGGCCCTACCTTATTCGTAGCCGGTGGCATGAGCGGCTACATAGAAGAGCGGGATGAAGCCAACATTCACGAGCATTTCCCAAATGCTACAGTACAAACAATAGATAGTGCAGGGCATTGGGTGCATGCAGAAGCGCGGGAAGCATTTGCGACTTGTATAGCCGATTTCTTAGCTACCCTTTAAAAATCAGAAACTGATTTCAAGGTAAAAGTCAAAAAGGTTTTTACGCCGGTCCTTTGAACAAGCATTTCATCAACCTCTGGCTTGGACAAGGCCTGCCACGCATCGTTACTAAAAGCGTATTTTTCTAACGGTTGTGTGAACAGACCTCTATCTAATTTTGAATTGCCATTGGCGTCTTCATAAATCTGAACAGCGAAGCGTTCACCAACATCAACAGCTATTTCATACACTGTATGTTCGTCTTGCACGTCAATGTAGCCGGCTGTTATCGATACCTCATCAAAATTCAAAACTTCATAAGCTATACGAGCAGGATATTTGGAAGCGCCTTGAAATTTCATGGCTATATCATGGCTTTGTCCTAAGGCAAAGTTTGCAGCTAATGCACAACATAAAGAAAAGACTGTTCGTATCACGGTTCCTTAGTTGATTGAATACCTTTTCTAGCAAGAACCGCCCCATTCTCTTTGAGTGAATCCAACACCTTTTCGTAAATAGGAATAAATAAATCTGGTTCACTATTATAAAATGAAAAACTACGTTTGAATGTTTCCTCTGTGATGTTGTATTTCTCGTAGATTTTGGCGTAGTAATCTTCAATATCATTGGTGTCCCCTAATATCAAAGTCCCGTTTCTGGCGCCCTCCACAATATGAACATCTACTAAGATTGGAATCATCTGCTCCGCTGAAATGACCTCCTTAGGCACATGAATCTCGCTTTCACCGCAGGAAGTAATAATAAGAAGTACTATGATTCCAAACTTTCTCATCAGTTTCTGTTGAACAATAAACGTTTTCCAAGCTGACTTTCATCAAATTGGCCGTCTTTATAGGCCAAATGTCCATTGACAAATGTATGAGTCACCTTGCTTTTCATGACCGTTCCTTCAAAGGGAGACCAACCACATTTGTACAAAATATTATCCTTGCTGACTTTCCAAGGTCTATTTGGCTCTAGTAACACAATATCTGCATAATACCCCTCACGAATGAATCCGCGACCTTCTAAACTGAATAGAATTGCCGGGTTATGACACATTTTCTCAATCATTGTTTCTATGGTCCAAGTACCGTTGTGAACATGCTCCATCATAGCTGTAAGCGCATGCTGAACCAGAGGTCCGCCAGAGGGAGCCGACAGGTATTTGTTGTTCTTTTCTTCCAAGGTATGCGGTGCATGATCCGTAGCAACAACATCTATTCGACCGTCAAGAAGTGCCTTCCATAGCCCGAATCTATCCTCTGCTGTCTTCACCGCTGGATTCCATTTTATTAGAGAACCTTTACTATCATATTGGCTGTCATCAAACCATAAATGATGCACACAGACCTCTGATGTAATTCGTTTTGAAGCCAATGGCTTTTTATTGGAAAACAATTCTGTTTCCTTCGCTGTGGAAAGATGAAATACATGCAGTTTAGAATTGTATTTCTTGGCCAATTTCACTGCTGTACTTGAACTTAAGTAACATGCTTTTTCACTGCGAATCAAAGGATGCATGGACATAGGTATATCCTCTCCATATTGCGCCTGGGCCTTCTCTAAATTGGTGCGAATCGTTTGTTCATCCTCGCAATGCGTGATTAACTGGTGATCCAATTGAAAAATTTCTTCTAATGTTTTCTGTTGGTCCACAAGCATATTGCCCGTTGAAGAACCCATAAATACCTTGATGGCCGCAACATCCTGCTTACTAACTCTTTTGAGTTCCTCTAAATTATCGTTCGTAGCGCCCATGTTGAAGCTGAAATTGGCTAACGACACCATTGCTGCACGTTCGTATTTTTTTTCTAACTCAGCTATAGTGGTTGCCGCCGGTTTGGTATTCGGCTGCTCCATGTAGCTCGTAATTCCACCAGCTACAGCTGCTCGGCTCTCTGAATAGATGTCTCCTTTATGGGTAAGACCTGGTTCTCTAAAATGCACCTGATCATCAATAATCCCAGGAATCAAGTATTTGCCCTCTGCATCAATGACATTAATATTGGAGGATTTCGGTCCAATGCTGGAATCAACTTTGGCGATTTTACCTTCTTCGATTAATAGGTCACCTTCGACAACTTTACCCTCGTTTACTATTCGGGCATTTTTAATCAAGTAGGACTTGTTCATATATATTGGTTGGGGTTGGGTTTAAGCTTTGGTAAAGAAGCTTCGTAGTTTCAATTTGATAACACCAAAAATGGCTTCTTTGATTATGCCACTTGACATTTTACTTTCACCTTCTGTGCGATCGGTAAAAATAACAGGAACTTCAACCACGTCTATTCCCTTGCGCCAAGCTGTAAACTTCATTTCTATTTGAAACGCATATCCAACGAATTGAATATTAGAAAAATCAATAGACTCTAATGTTGAACGTCTGTAGCACTTAAAACCGGCTGTAGAATCTTGAATGGGCATTCCAGTAATAAAGCGAACATAAACACTCGCAAAATAACTGAGTAACACCCTGCTCATAGGCCAATTTACCACATTAACGCCTTTCACATAGCGAGAGCCAATAGCCACACCGGCACCTCTCTCACAAGCTTCTTGCAATCTAGGCAGGTCTTCTGGGTTGTGCGAGAAATCACAATCCATCTCAAAAATATAGTCGTAATCCCTTGCCAAGGCCCATTTAAATCCATGGATATAAGCAGTACCCAAGCCAAGCTTCCCTGTGCGTTCCTCTATGTGAATACGGCCCTTGTGCTGAGACATTTTTTCCCGCACTTTTTCTGCAGTTCCATCTGGAGAACCATCATCAACAATAAGCACATCAAAGGGACGTTCCAATGACATAACGGTATCCAACATCCTTTCGATGTTTTCGATTTCGTTGTATGTTGGAATAATTACGAGGCTTTCAGGCATAACACAAATGTAGCAAAGAAACCACTAGATTAGAGGTATGAAATGGGATGTATATACAGGTAAACAATGGTGGAAGGCCGCACTTATACTATTCGGGGTAATTATAGGTATTGTATCATTATTGTATACAGAGACTTTCCTCAAGGAATTACGGGCAGAGGAAGAACGTAAAATAGTGCTTTGGGCAAAGGCTATTGAAGCTGTTTTTTTATCTGAAGACGACACCGATTTAGCCTTTTATTCTCAAATTATACAAGACAATAAAACCATTCCTGTTTTACTTGTAAACGACGAAGGGGAAATAATTGCACATCGCAACTTGGATGTTCCCGAATCCAATCCGGATAGATACCTAAAAAGAAAACTCGAAGAGTTCAAGGAAAGTGGTCAGATGCTTGAGAATCCCTATTTAGATGGAAAGACCAATTATTTATACTACAAAGGTTCCTCCCTTTTGAGCAAATTAAGGATTTATCCGTTGCTGCTACTTGGAGTAATTTCCGTGTATATGCTCATTAGCTATATGGCATTCTCCAATGCAAGAAGAAGTGAGCAAAATAAAGTTTGGACGGGGATGGCTAGAGAAACGGCACATCAAATAGGAACCCCTTTGAGTGCATTATTAGGTTGGATCACATTTCTAAAAGACAAATATCCCGCTGAAATCGCCTTCAATGAAATGGAGCGTGATGTGGATAGACTCACATCAATTACCGAGCGGTTTAGCAAAATCGGCTCACAACCAGAAATGACGGATCAAGACCTTAGCGAAACACTTGTTCATGCTTTAGATTACATGATGAATCGATTAGGGAAAAGCATCGAGCTTACTTCTAACATTGCGCCAGACCTTCAAGGATTACACAATCCACAACTCATTTCTTGGGTTTTGGAAAATTTAATCACCAATGCTACGGATGCTATTCAAGGAAAAGGCACCATACACGTAGATGCACAACTTCAAGGAACCAATATTGTAATATTAGTCAAAGACGACGGAAAGGGTATACCCAATAAAATTCAAAGAAGAATATTCAATCCCGGTTATAGCACAAAAAGCAGAGGCTGGGGCCTTGGCTTGAGTTTGGCCAAAAGAATTGTTGACGAATACCACAACGGCTCCATCTCACTCATAGAAAGTCAAGTGGAGCAGGGCGCTACATTCAAAATCACCCTTCCCTCTGTTCTGTAATGAATAGTAGTATCTATTTTCATATCCCCTATTGCAAACAGGCCTGCACCTACTGTGACTTTCATTTTTCCACCAATTTGAACACCAAAGAACAGGTGGTTAATTTCATGTTAGATGAGCTTGTACAACAAAGCAATGTATTGCCATGGAATGAAACTGAAATTAGCAGCATTTACTTTGGAGGCGGTACGCCGAGTCTTTTGGATTATGACCAAATTCAACGATTTATTCAAGTAGTACAGCGGCACTTTAAATGGTCTAAAAACCACGTGGAAATTACCCTTGAAGCCAACCCTGATGACATCACTCCAACCAATCTGAGTCAATGGTTTTCTGCAGGAATTAATCGATTAAGTGTGGGGATTCAAAGCTTTCACAACGGCGAGCTCCAAAAGAGTAATAGGGCTCACAACGCTATGGAATCCAAACGTGCTTTGGAATTCATTGACAACAGTCCCTTTGAAAATTATTCCATAGACCTCATGTACGGGATGCCAGGGTCTAATCTAAAAACGTGGCAGGAAAATCTTGAAAATGTCCTGAAATTTAATCCGCCTCATTTAAGCTGCTACAACTTGACTATAGAAAATGGAACCGTGTTAAAACATCAAGTGGACACTGGACAGCTCATCCTTCCAAACGAAGAGCAAATACTGTCACAATACCGCTATTTGACACAATGGGCCAAGAACAATGGGTATGACCATTATGAATTATCTAATTTTTCAAGGGAAGATTACCGAAGTATTCACAACCAACATTATTGGTCCTACCGTCCCTATTTGGGCATTGGTCCAGGTGCGCATTCCTTTGACGGAAAAAGAAGGTTTTGGAACATCAGCAACAACAACTTATATCTTAAAGGTGCGGCTATTACAGAGGAGGAATTGAGTATCAGCGAACAAATAAATGAGCGACTTATGGTTCGGCTTCGCACCGCTGATGGATTTAGATTTGATGATGATATCCCACAAATTGGTAAAGACAATCCATTGTTTAAACGACTGCAGAAGAATGTGGAAAACGGATTTAAAAAAGAAATTATTCATCCCATGCCAAATGGGTTCCGTATTTTACCAGAGAATTGGATGACTAGCGATGCTATCATCGCCAGTTTAATGATTGATCATGATGAAGACCACAGTTGAAATCAATGGTGTTTCTTACGAGATAGATTTAAATGCACCTTATGCCGATCTAAGCATGGCCGTTACAGACATTGCTCGTGCTTGGTACATAGATGCCCCCAAATTCACACCGGTGATTTTAGGCGATTGGAAGGGCTCCGTTGAATTAGGGGGAAATATGAATTTTTTCTCCATAGACTTCAACCCACATGCTCATTGTACCCACACAGAAACGGCAGGTCACATTTCACATACGAGACATTCCATAAACCAACATTTCAAAGCACCCTATACCCTAGCCTTGGTACTTTATCCAGAGGTCACTAACGGAAGGGTAAGTCTTGAACGATTCATGAAAGCATGGCTAGAGGCCAAAGAATATGGTGGTACAGACGGAATCAAATCCGTAATCATCAAAACGGACTGTGGAAACGCCAACCTACAACGCAATTACAGTCAAACTAACTGGCCCTATCTAGATGCTGAAATTGGGACCTTTATAAGAAATGAAGGTATTGATCATATCCTTATTGACCAGCCTAGTGTAGATCAAGAAGAGGACGGTGGTGCATTGGCGTGTCATAAATCTTTTTGGGGACCCTCACCGGAATCTACACTGCATAGAACTATCACAGAATTGGTTCATATTCCCGATCATGTGCAACCGGGTAATTACCTCCTGCACTTGCAAGTGGCACCAATTGAAAACGATGCGGCACCTTCAAGACCGCTGTTATACAAGTTTTCTAAAGTCCAATAATTACTTTCCTTTTCTTGTGCGAGCGTCTACTGCAGCTAGAGTAGCCATATTCACGATTTCACGCACAGATGCTCCCAATTGCAGCACATGAGCACTCTTTTGAGTCCCAATAAGCATTGGACCAATGGCTTCCGCAGCACCAAAGCTCTGTAACATTTTGTACGTAATATTTCCTGCAGCAAGGTTTGGAAAGATGAATACATTGGCCTTGTGACCCACTAAATCTGAAAATGGGAAACTCTCTTTGAGTAGTTCTGGATTCAGTGCAAAATTTGCTTGAACCTCTCCGTCCACAATGAGTTCCGGATATTCTTTACGCAATATGCTACTGGCCTGTGCCATTTTACGGGCATCTGGTCCGTTACTTGACCCAAAATTGGAATAACTCAACAAAGCCACCTTAGGCACTATGTTTGTCCTTCGCACAGTGTCTGCAACATTCAGTACTATTTGTACAATATCCTCTACAGCTGGATCAAGGTTAATAGTCGTATCTGCGAAGAACATGGGACCACGTTTGGTCAAAAGAGTATACATACCTGCAGCCTTACGCAAACCATTTTCTGTACCAATAATTCTTAAGATGGGTCTTAAAGCCGTAGGATATTTAACAGTCAAACCGCTAATTAAGGCATCCACTTTACCTTCCTTTAGCATCATATTGCCGTAATAATCGCGCTGCTTGATTTTACTTTTACACTCCGCCAAGGTCCAACCTCTGCGCATACGCATATCATAAAGCCTCTGAGCAAACTCTTCGCGTCCTTCAGCATCTGCGATGACATCTATAATCTCGGCGCCGGATAATTCTAGTTGGTATTCCTCAATTAATTGCTCAATTCGCGCTCTTGGTCCAAGAAGAACAGGAACCGCCGTTCCCCCATTTATTAAAATTTCTGCGGCCTTAAGAATACGGTATTGGTCTCCCTCTGTAAATACAATTCGCTGCGGCTTCTGAGAGGCATTCTCATTTAATAATCTAATGAACTTATCGTCTCTGCCTAATCGATCACTTAAGGTAGTATTATAATGGTCCCAATCCTTAATTGGAGCCTTGGCCACACCACTTTCCATTGCAGCTTTTGCAACCGCTGGGGCCACAGTAGTAATTAATCGAGGATCAAATGGCTTGGGTATGATGTAGGTTGGGCCAAAGGTTAAATTGCTCTCGCCGTAGGCTAGGTTCACCAGTTCGGGAACAGGCTCCTTAGTTAACTCGGCAATGGATCGTACAGCAGCCAACTTCATTTCTTCATTAATGCTTGTAGCGCGAACGTCCAAAGCACCTCGGAATATAAAAGGAAAACCCAGGACATTGTTGACCTGATTAGGATTGTCACTTCTTCCGGTGGCCATGATAATGTCCTTTCTAGCCGACATGGCATTTTTATAAGTAATCTCTGGATCTGGATTAGCCAATGCAAAAACGATTGGACTTGGCGCCATGGAAGTCACCATTTCCTTACTTACAATGTTTCCTTTGGACAAACCAACAAAGACATCTGCACCCTTCATTAATTCCGCTAAATCCGCCGGTTTATGGTCTTTTGCAAAAATCTGCTTTTCAGGAGTCAACTCTTCTCTGCAAGTTGTAATTAAACCTTTTGAATCGCACATAAAAAGGTTTTCCGATTGTACCCCAAGACTCAAGTACAGCTTAGCACATGAAATGGCAGATGCGCCAGCGCCGTTAAAGACTACTTTAATCGTATTAATCTCTTTTTCCGAAATCTCCAACGCATTCAATAACGCAGCGGCAGTGATTATTGCTGTTCCATGCTGATCATCGTGCATGATAGGAATATTCAGCTCCTCTTTTAACCGCTTTTCAATGTAAAAACAGTCGGGCGCTTTGATATCCTCAAGGTTGATTCCTCCAAATGTTGGGGCAACAGCTTTTACTGTTTCTATAAACTTGTCTGGATCTGCAGCATCTAATTCCAGATCAAAAACATCTATATCCGCAAATATTTTGAATAGCACGCCTTTTCCCTCCATCACAGGCTTGGAAGCTTCAGGTCCTATATCTCCTAATCCTAGTACGGCGGTACCGTTTGATATTACTGCCACTAAATTGCCCTTGGCAGTATAATTATATACTTCCTCCGGATTTGCAGCAATCTCTTTACAAGGTTCAGCCACACCCGGGGAGTAGGCAATACTCAGGTCTCTCTGTGAATTTGACGGCTTCGTTGGGATAACTTCAATTTTACCAGGCTTAGGTTCCTTATGGTATTTAAGTGTATCCGTTTTTCGAATTGGTCTTTGACTCATGTCGTTTTTACTTTAATACAAAAAGGAATTGAATGGAAACCTTGATGCATGTATTTCTGATGCGACTCTATAAAGAGTACGCCTTAATTCGTCTATATTATTTCTATCCTGAGCGGAAATAAAAACAGCTCGTTCGCCAATCTTATTTATCCAGCTCTTTTTCCAGTGGTCAAGATCGTAATTTCTTGGTGTCAATTCTAGATCAAATTCGTCTGCCTCCTCATACGTGTATGCATCAATTTTATTGAACACCATCATAGTCGGCTTATCCAAACTATCAATCTCTTGCAGAATACCGTTCACACTCTCAATATGCTCCATAAAATTTGGATGAGAAATATCCACAACGTGCATCAATACATCTGCCTCCCTCACTTCATCTAGGGTAGATTTAAAACTCTCTACCAATTGAGTTGGTAATTTGCGAATGAATCCTACAGTATCCGTCAACAACAGTGGTAAATTATCAATATTGATTTTTCTTACGGTTGTATCCAAAGTGGCAAACAATTTATTCTCTGCCAACACATCTGTTTTACACAATAAATTCAATAATGTGCTCTTACCTACGTTCGTATAACCCACTAAGGCGACTCTAGTCAGCTTGCCTCTATTACTGCGTTGCGTGCTCATTTGCACGTCAATTTTTTGCAACTTCTTTTTTAAAAGCGATATTTTTTGCTGGATTATACGACGGTCTGTTTCTATTTGGGTTTCCCCTGGCCCACGCATACCAATCCCACCTTTTTGTCTTTCAAGGTGTGTCCACATCCTGGTAAGTCGCGGCAATAAATATTGGTATTGCGCCAATTCAACCTGTGTTCTGGCATAGCTCGTCTGAGCACGTGCAGCGAAAATGTCTAAAATAAGATTGGTACGATCCATCACCTTGACTTCCATCAGCGCCTCTATATTCTTAAGTTGAGAGGGAGTTAATTCATCATCAAAGACGACCATATCTATATCCTCGGCCTTTATGAATCCAAGAATATCTTCCATCTTTCCCCTTCCTAGAAAGGTTTTAGGATTGGGCTGTGCCAATTTCTGAGTGAACATATGGACGGTATCTGCCCCTGCGGTATCTGCTAAAAAACGTAATTCTTCCAAATATTCTAGCGCCTTGACTTCGTCTTGTTGCTTATTCACAATAGCAACAAGAACACACCGCTCCCTTTGAGAAGTTCTTTTCTTTTTAACTTCTAACATTAAGACGCTTTCTTAAGCTCCTTGCAAGAAAGCTTCCCAAGGGAATCTTAAAGCAATTAGCAGCAGTCCAATACCGAACCAAATCACTACTGTTTTGGCCTTACTCTTAGCTGCCTCTTGGCGTTTACTCTTGGCATTTCCGATGGTAATCAATACCGCCCCGAGCAACATAGTTGTGGGGTGCTCGACATATTTAAAACGCATTGCGGCATCTCCCATTAGCGTCCCCATGTCAGAAAACATATCCATATTAAATCCTATGAGCATGACTAATCCAACGGTTACTTGAATATGGGTAAGTACAATTGTGATTGTATTTTGTCTTTTGAGACTGGCGGTAAATTCACGGTCCGATTTCCAAACTAAAAAGTTCTGGACGAGTACCACGAGAATTAGAAGTAACCATAAAAATGGCATCCAATGGTGTAAGTGTAGTAATCCTGTATACATCTATTCGTATTTTAAGCTAAGTTACAAAGCCTAAAGCAAGTATAAGAATATGAAGAAGACCATCATCGCATTAATTATTATCGTTTTAATAGCGCTATTTCCATTCGTTCGTCTTGATAGTATTCAAGATAAGTACCAACCTGTAAAAGAAACTTCTGACTTTGAAATACGAGGGGATGCGGTTTCAATTTTCGCCAAAGGGTTATCCTATAAAACTATATCTCAAGTACCTCAGATGATTGATAGCGCTGCATTCGAAGGACTTTTTGTTCACCTGCAACGTTCATTTCCATTGGTGTATTCAGCATTATCAATAGATACTTTAAGCACACACACCTTATGGATGAAATTAGAGGGTTCCTCCACTCAAGCGGATAACATTCTATTCATTTCGCATCTTGATGTTGTTCCTGTAGATCCAAAAACCATTAAAGATTGGGAGGCTCTACCATTCGCAGGAGAAGTTAAAAATGACTTTATTTACGGCAGAGGGGCCCTTGATGATAAAGCTTCTGCTTTTGGTATACTTGAAGCTTTAGAAACAATGCTTGCCAGCGGGTGGAGACCTGCGCATAACTATTACTTCTGTTTTGGTCAAGATGAGGAAATTGGCGGAACATACGGTGCTCGACTTGCCGCAGAACACTGCCGTGAACAGGGAGTCTCTTTTAGAGTTCTATTTGACGAAGCCGGGACCATTTCAATTGGTTCGGTTCCTGGATTAGAGGATACACCTATAGCCCTAATTGGAATTGCGGAAAAAGGCTATATCAGTGTTGAGGTTAATTTTGAACAACCCGGAGGGCACAGTAGTATGCCTGAGAAAGAAAATGCCATATTAAGTGGCGCGGCTTTCATTACTTCCCTAAATGACGACCCCATTTTTAAACCTGAATTTACCGAACCGCTTCAAGGTTTCATGGACCACCTTGCGCCTGAAATGTCCTTTGGACTAAAATGGGCTTTTGGAATGAGGCCGCTTACCAATTCACTTATTCTAAGCTCCTATCAAAAATCTGCAACAGGAAGGGCGCTGACTACCAATACAGCTGTAGCCACAATGGTGGGCGCAGGCATTAAAGACAATGTGGTTCCCTCTTCCTCTCGTGTTGTTTGTAACACAAGAATTCTCCCTGGCTATTCCATTAATGATATCGTAGACGCTTATGCTGAGCGGGCGGCAGAATTTGGCGGTACAGTTCAATGGTATAACGATTATGGTAGCGGTCCCACAGCTTCTTCTTCTTATGAAAGTGCAGACTTTATCACCTTAGGGCAGAGTATCAAATCAACTTTCCCTAACACTTTGATTAGTCCCTATCTAACGCTTGGCGGCACGGATTCCAAAAACTTTGACGGATTGAGTGCACAAACCTTTCGGTTTCTCCCTATTCCGCTAACCAAAGAAGATTTGCCTAGAATTCATGGTATTAATGAACGAATCCATGTGGATGCCTACCATGATTTATGTCAATTTTATATTGACCTTTTTCAGCGAATTGAATAAATACTTTCGGGCATAAAAAAAGCCCAATCTATGACTAGATTGGGCTTGGAAAAATGGCGGCGACCTACTCTCCCGGAAGACCCAGTACCA
>PXYR01000115.1 GCA_003023665.1 Bacteroidota bacterium | reverse complement strand
CTAAAGCCGTTGACGTGGATCAAATGTTGTCCACTATTGGCCTAGACTCTATTGATACACTCATAGAACAAACTATTCCGAAAGCAATCCGAGCCGAAAAGGAGTTAGATTTAAGCGATTCCATGACTGAAGCTGAATTTGGTGAACATATTGCAGCATTAGGCGAAATGAATTCGATATTTAAAACCTACATTGGTATGGGTTACCATCCTACCGTGCTTCCAGGGGTAATTCAGCGCAATATTTTGGAGAATCCAGGATGGTACACTGCCTACACTCCTTATCAAGCTGAGATAGCGCAGGGCAGATTGGAAGCATTGATGAACTACCAAACCATGGTAGTAGATCTTACAGGTATGGAACTTGCCAATGCCTCTTTATTGGATGAAGCTACGGCAGTTGCTGAAGCTATGAGCATGTTCTTTGGTGCTATGCCGCGAAACAAGAAAAAAACTGGTGCTCATAAATTCTTTGTTGATCAAAATACGTTTCCACAAAGTATAACCTTATTAAAAACAAGAGCGCAACCCATAGGTGTTGAATTAGTATTTGGTGATTATTCTTCATTTGAGGCTACAGATGATTTCTTTGGCGCAATGCTTCAGTACCCCAATTCCGACGGATCGGTTGAAGATTACCGCGCTTTTGCTGCTCAGTGCAATCAGGCCGATATTCAGCTAGTAGTGGCTGCGGATTTGATGTCATTAACATTGTTGACTCCTCCAGGGGAGTGGGGCGCAGATGCAGTGGTGGGTACAACGCAACGCTTTGGTATTCCGTTGGGCTATGGCGGTCCTCATGCAGCATATTTTGCCACTAAAGAAAGTTATAAGCGTCATATTCCAGGCCGAATAATTGGTAGAACCATTGATACCGATGGCAATCCCGCGTTGCGCATGGCTTTACAGACTCGTGAGCAGCATATTAAAAGGGATAAGGCAACATCAAACATATGTACTGCTCAAGTATTGCTTGCAGTCATGGCAGGTGCTTATGGGGTATATCATGGACCAGAAGGATTAATGGATATTGCCGAATCCATTCATTTAAGGACAGCAACATTGAACGCTGCTTTGAAAGGAATGAATCTTGAACAATCCAATGAATTCTTCTTTGATACGCTGAAGGTTCACCTAAAAGTGAGCGATACCGCTACATTAAGGGTCTTAGCAGAGGATGCTGAAATTAACTTTCGCTATTTTGATTCAAAAACAGTGGGAATCTCATTGAATGAGACAACTACCGATTCGGATATTGCCGAAATAATAGCGGTTTTTGCTGCAGCGGAGCAAGCAGTTGAAATTACCATGGACGATTTACAAACGGCCATTCCTTCGTCATTGTCGCGCTCTACCGCCTTTATGACTAACGAAGTATTTCATAGCTACCGCAGTGAGACTGAAATGATGCGCTATCTAAAGGTGCTTGAGCGAAAAGATTTGGCTTTGAATCATAGCATGATTTCTTTGGGGTCCTGCACCATGAAACTAAATGCGGCTTCCGAAATGATACCATTGTCTAATTCTTCTTGGAATAGTCTGCATCCATTTGTTCCTACCAATCAGGCCACTGGATACATGGAAGTGATTAAGGAGCTTGAAAAAGATTTATCAGAAATCACAGGTTTTGCGGCAACGTCCCTGCAACCTAATTCGGGTGCGCAAGGAGAATACGCGGGCTTAATGGTGATTCGAGCTTACCATCAGGCCAATGGTGATGATCAAAGAAACATAGCATTGATACCGTCTTCAGCGCATGGAACAAATCCAGCCTCAGCGGTGATGGCTGGCATGAAAGTGGTTGTTGTAGCCTGTGATGAAAAGGGTAATATTGATGTAGAAGACCTCCGCTCAAAGGCCGAACAACACAGTGATAACTTAAGTGCATTGATGATTACCTATCCATCAACACACGGCGTATTTGAAGCCAGTGTCAAGGAAATTACAAGTATTATTCATAGTCACGGCGGTCAAGTATATATGGACGGAGCAAATATGAATGCTCAGGTGGGACTAACTTCTCCTGGAATCATTGGCGCAGACGTTTGTCATTTGAATTTGCATAAAACCTTTGCGATTCCACACGGAGGTGGAGGACCTGGAATGGGACCAATTTGCTGCGCCGCACATTTAGCACCTTTCTTACCAAAACATGATGTTATAGAAATGGGAGGTGCCCAAGGTATTTCGAGTATTTCAGCGGCTCCTTGGGGATCTGCATTAATTCTATTGATTTCTTACGCATACATCAAAATGTTGGGTAGTGAAGGACTTACGGACAGCACAAAATATGCTATTCTAAATGCCAATTATATCAAAGAACGACTTGCGGGTTCATTCGATGTGCTGTACACCGGTGAGAATAACCGCTGCGCACATGAGATGATTTTAGATTGCCGTCCGTTTAAGCGAGACGCAGGCGTGGAGGTAACCGATATTGCGAAGCGATTAATGGATTACGGTTTCCATGCACCTACAGTTAGCTTTCCGGTCGCGGGAACCGTTATGGTGGAGCCAACAGAGAGTGAAAGTATAGCTGAGCTGGACCGTTTTTGTGATGCGATGCTAAGTATTCGTGCAGAGATTTCAGAAATAGAGGGAAATCAAGCAGAGCCTATGAACAATGTTTTGAAAAATGCTCCGCATACCCAATACATGATTTGTAGCGACCAATGGGATTTCCCATACTCTCGAACTAAAGCAGCTTTTCCACTATCCTTCGTTAGTGAAAATAAGTTTTGGCCAACAGTTCGTCGAGTGGATGATGCTTATGGAGATCGAAACCTCATCTGTACTTGTGAGCCCATTGAAAGTTATATGGAAGAGACGGAAGCTTAGAGCTTTCTTCGCCTGTTAATTCATCACAAAAGAGCGTTTAAGCTGCTTGTTATTTTGCTTGAAAAGCCCTTATATCCGCTCCGGTAGGTTTCTGATATAGGGATAAATCAAAGTGCCTGGTGGCTGCATATAGGTGGTCAAAGATATCAGACATGATTCCCTCATACAGTGACCATTCTGTTGTTGCTGTAAAGCAATATACCTCAACAGGGATTCCTTCCGTAGTAGGTTGTAATTGACGAACCATTAAGGTGAATTCATTATTGATATCAGCATGGTTCCTTAAATAAAACTCAATGTATTTTCTATACAAGCCAATATTGGTTTGTCTTCGACCATTAAGTAAACTAGCACCCTTAGATTCTTTTTTCGAATTGGATTCGTCAATTTCTTTTTGACGATTGACCATGAACGGGTTGATAAGGTCTATTTCCATTAAAGCATCCATCAATCCTTCGTCAAGATGGCGAATAGAGGTGATATCAATATGGATATTGCGTTTGATGCGTCTAGCACCACTTTCAGACATTCCTCGCCAATTGACGAAGCTGTCTTGTACAAAGGCTGTAGCTGGTACGGTACTCACAGTCTTATCAAAATTTTGAACCTTTACCGTGGTAAGATCAATACTTAGAACGTCCCCATCTACACCGTATTTAGAAAAAGTAATCCAGTCGCCCACTTTCACTAGATCATACATATGTATTTGGAAATTTGCCAAGAGACCTTTTATGCTGTCTTGAAATACTAAAATCAGTATAGCTGTTGTCCCGGCAAAGGCACCGAGTATAGCTCCTGCAGATGTTCCGGTGAGAATTGAAATTAACGCGATGGCAGCCCCAAAAAAAGCGAGTAAACGGACCACTTGCGAAATCGTGCGAACTGGTGTATTGGTATACTTCTCATTTTGACTTAGCCAATTCTCTAAAGCACGTAGGGTTCTATTCACTAAGGTAACTAAGAGCACGATAATGTAAACCACAACGATTTTTTCGAAAATCGGTATCATTCGTGGCACATCGCTCAAAACATAATGGAGACTATTGTAGACAATGGCCGCAGGTACTAAGTGAGCGACTCCTTTGAAAACCTTTTGCTCAAAAAAGTAATCGTCCCAAGTGGCTTTTGTCCGTTTAACAGCAGCATGAATAATGCTGACTAGAATGCGGCGTGAAAGAAAGTCGGCAATTAAGGAAAGAAATGCCAACAATAGGAAATCTATACCAAGCGCAATCCACTCAATATATCGTTCATCAACATTTTGGTTGGCCAGCCATTGGCTGGCCCAGTGAATTTTATCCATTAGAATGGGTGAAACAATGTTACGCTATCAAATCTAACTGAAGTTGCGTAAAAATATCCCAATCCAAAAACAGTTGTATCATCTTGACGACGAATATTTCCAATTTGTGGGCTGAAGGGCACACTAAATAGACCGCCACCACCAATATTATTGGCCATTATTGTAAGATAATCATACATGCCTGCGCTGATTGTTCGTGTCTCATAAGCAAGACTAATAAGGGTGTCACGGAATACAGTATACGGCGGTCCAATAAAATTGAAACGGCTTACCTGAGTACCTTCAATGAATTGGTCATCATTAAAAATATTGATACTTGAATTCAAGCTTTTCTCTGTTAACTCCGGTGTAAATGGCCCCATTAAACCATTGGGAGCATAAATTTTTGTTGTCCAATAGTTTTTAATCCAATACGCATTGCCTTTACCTATTGGGTCATTCCATAGCGCATAAGGACTATAATAACACGAATCAGCATCTGCATAATACACGGAGTCTCCCGTTCTAAAATCTATCCAGCTACTGTCATCCTCCATAATTGGAAACATGGGACTTAAGAAGGTGAAAGGGGCGTTTACGACATCCGTGGTGCTCTCCCAAAGACCAGTTGCATTACCATAACCACTGGGCACATCAATAAGTAATCGATATCCGTTTCCAACAACAGCTTGCAGCGTTGAATCTTCATATCGTCCAGGCGCTACTTCGTTTAAGGTACTCACCAAAATATCATTTTCATAAATTTCAATGATGGCGCCAGAAATGCTTGCAGCTTCAGAGGTTTCAAGGTAGGGCGAACTAATTGCGAGATCTAAGTAGGTTCCTTTACCAGTGAGGTCTGTAACCGCTCCGCTAACTGAAATTAGAGAGGCGCCATCATAGGCATCAGTTTTTACTTTATCCGTAACATCCGTTTCACATGAGATGAATACAAGTGCTAAGAGACTAAATAGGGCTAAATTCTTCATGTCTTAAAAATCGAGGTTGTAGGTAATTGTTGGTATCGCAGTTCCGAATATAGAAAGTTGGGTAGCTTTAGTTTGACCGGTAGGATTACCACTGTCATCTAGTTCTTCCTCAAAGAAAATACTAAAGGCGTTTTTACGGGCATACGCATTATATACGCCAATATTCCAGCTTCCTTTCCAATCGCGATTCTTTTTGTTTGGTATGGCAATGTCCATACTCAAATCCAAGCGGTGATAGGCAGGTGTTCTACTGTTGTTACGGCTTAGAGCGAAGGGATAAATAATTCCTTCAAATTCACTCCTTGCCTCTGGATAGGTATAAGGTTTTCCTGTCTGGTAAATGAATGAGCCAGAGAAACTAATATTTGGTTTCCATGCGTAAGCAGCAACGA
>PXYR01000016.1:9796-20426 GCA_003023665.1 Bacteroidota bacterium | reverse complement strand
AAAACCGCTGCATCCGAAGAGCCTACAATCTGTGCCGCAAGGATGCCAGCGTTCTTTGCACCGTCTAGTGCTACAGTAGCCACGGGTACACCGCCTGGCATTTGAAGAATAGAAAGTACGCTGTCCCAACCGTCAATGGAATTTGAACTATGTACGGGAACACCAATAACGGGCAGCGGGCTTACTGAAGCCACCATGCCCGGCAAGTGTGCTGCACCACCGGCTCCGGCGATGATGGCTCTAATACCTCTTTTGTGTGCGTTTTGACCGTAATCCATAAGCTTCTCTGGCGTGCGGTGGGCACTGACAATATCAACTTCATAGGCTAGGCCTAGTTCGTCCAATACGTCGATAGCTTGTTGCATAACTGGCAGGTCTGAAGTGCTGCCCATAATGATTCCGATCATGACTTTTTGCTTTTGACCAATATACTATTCTTTGCCCATTCCGCGCGTTTGCGGGCTTCGTCTCTCTCTTTTGCCACCACGGTAACGTGTCCCATTTTACGGAATGGCCGCGTCTGAGCTTTACCGTAAATGTGAATGTTTACGCCGGGTTCTCCAAGTAATTCGTCATATCCTTGATATACTACATCGCCGCTAAATCCCTCGGCACCCACTAGGTTAGCCATCACTGCAGCTGCTTTAAGTTCGGTGGAACCTAAAGGCAGGTCTAGGACTGCGCGAATGTGCTGTTCGAATTGGCTCGTGTAACAAGCTTCTATGGTGTGGTGTCCGCTGTTGTGAGGACGCGGGGCAACTTCATTCACTAGAATTTCTCCATCCTTAGTAATGAAGAGTTCCACTGCAAGAAGACCGCAGATGTCGTAGGCTTCCGCGGTTTTAATAGCAATTTCTTCTGCCTTCTTCTGCATCTCTATGGAGAGCACAGTAGGGCAGAGGACATATTCTACTTGGTTGGCTGTGGGGTGAAATTCTTGATCTGCTACAGGGAAGGTCTTTACGTCACCACTTTCATTTCGAGCGACAATGACGCTCACCTCAAGGTCAAAGTCCACAAAAGCCTCTAGCATGCCTGGTGCATCTGGAATATTCTGAACGTCGTCTTCGCTGCGGCATACTACCACGCCAAATCCGTCATAGCCGCCTGTTGCCGCTTTCCACACAAAGGGGATGGGCCAGTGATCACGCGCCGCTTGTACTTCTGCTTTACTAGCAACCATCTCAAAACGGGAGGTAGGGATGTTGTGATTGGCGTAGAATTGCTTTTGTTTGGTTTTATCTTGAATGAGCTCTAAACTATCCGGATTGGGATGAACCTTTTTACCTTGGGCACGAAGGTCTCTCAAGGCTTGTACGTTCACAGCTTCAATCTCAATACAGATGGTATCACAATCGGCAGCAAATGCCATGACGGTATCGTAATCTTGAAGGGAGCCTACTTGGAATTCATTGGCGCCAAATTGCGCTGGGGCATCCACAGAAGGGTCAAGAACTTTGGTGCGGATGTCAAATTTGCGTGTGGTGTAGAGCATCATTTTGCCCAATTGGCCACCGCCCAATATTCCCAATGTATAATCTGTAGAGAAAATATTCTTAGCCATGAATGCCTTGATTTGATGCAAAGGTAGTAATAGCGTTGCTATTTGTCCTTATTCATGCTGGCTCAACTTGTGCAACTAGAGGAATGGTGAATTGCTTTTGACTCGCAATTTCCTCCACCAAGGCTCTAGTTCTTCTCTTTTCTAGCTTTTTAAACTGACGACCTTTGAAAAAGAATGCCGCTCCAATGTTAACATCTGCTAAAAGGGTGAACGCTGAATCACTATCTAAAGAAAGAATGGCTTTTTGCAATCTAGGATCACCCCCAACAGCGCTTTTTGGGTGCGTTGCGTGGTGTAGAATAGCCAAGCGGTATTCTTCTGGCCAAGTGCATTCTTGCTCCAATTCAATAAGCATTGCCCCAAATGTAGTTTTCCATTCTATACCATGGGGAGCGGCTTTGCGTCCATAAGCATTCCATACTCTTAAATGTGCGATTTCATGCACTAGCGTCGTTAAGAATTGGTACTTCCCTAAGTTGCTGTTTAAGGTGATTTTGGCACGTGCTCCTTTTTTCGGAGGCCGGAAATCTCCCAACTTAGTGGCACGAGGTCTATGGATAGCGAGGTCAAATGCTTCGTCTTTCAACCAATGGTCCAAAAGCGGTAATACTTCTGCCTGGGGCAAATAGGGCAAAAGTGGTTTTAAATCCATTATCCTGCTTGCTCAATATCTATAGATGAAAAAGACGGGCAATCACAGTCTTTGGCTGACCCACAGCTACTTAGTGCAAGTGCTAATAACACAATAGAAATAGTGGCAATTCTCTTCATAACATAGGAGTTTGTCCTTCAAAGAAAATGTAAATTAGCCATATGATCACGAACTTTTTCGAAGGAATTGGCGCCTACGGTGTATTAATGACGAAAGTCTTTCGTAAACCTGACCGTTGGAAACTTTTTTACCGATCCACGATCAAGGAAATCCAATTATTGGGAATAGATTCTATTGGTATCGTTGTCATACTTTCCGTTTTCATGGGCGCTATTGTAACCATTCAAACGGCATTTCAATTGAGTGACGATCCGCTGATTCCAACCTATTACATTGCCATGGCAACTCGTGAATCTATAACCCTGGAATTTAGTCCAACGGTGGTGAGTCTTATTCTTGCCGGTAAGGTAGGTTCCAATATTGCATCAAGTTTAGGAACTATGCGTGTTACTGAGCAAATTGATGCCTTGGAGGTCATGGGTGTGAATAGCGCGAACTTCTTGATTTTACCAAAGATTGTGGCCCAATTGTTCTTTAATCCTTTGCTCATCTTAATGTCTATGTTTTTGGGACTATGGGGTGGAGCTATGGCCGGCGACATGTTAGGTTTAATTGCGTTCCAAGAGAGTATAAGCGGCTATCAACTAGAATTCATTGTTTTTGAAAATGTGATTTACGGACTTATCAAGTCTGTTGTATATGCCTTTATTATTGGATCAGTAAGCGCGTACAGCGGTTACACCGTTAAAGGCGGTGCTGTTGAGGTTGGAATTGCTAGTACGAATGCCGTTGTGCGGTCGTGTTTGGCAATTATATTATCCAATTATGTATTAACCGATTTATTATTGAACTAATGATTCAGGTAAAGGGTATACATAAAAGCTTTGAAGACAATCACGTATTAAAAGGTGTAGACGTTGACTTTCATCGCGGCGAAACCAATCTTATAATTGGCAGTTCTGGATCCGGTAAGACTGTTTTTCTGAAAACTATTTTAGGATTACATCAACCCGATCAAGGTCAAATTATATATGATGGAGAGGTGCTGAGTGAAATGAGTAAGCAGCGCGCAAAAAAGCTCCGTCAAGAAATAGGGATGCTCTTTCAAGGGGGTGCACTTTTCGATAGCATGACCGTGGCGCAAAATATTCGCTTTCCTTTAGAGATGTTTTCAGAGATGACCGAACATCAAATGGATGAGCGTGTCAAATTTGTGATGAATCGTGTCCGATTGGAAGGTGCAGATTCAAAATTCCCAAGTGAGATTTCTGGTGGTATGCAAAAGCGTGTCAGTATTGCGCGCGCCATTTCCATGAGCCCTAAGTACCTTTTCTGTGATGAACCTAATTCGGGCTTAGACCCCGAAACTGCAATTGTAATAGATCAGCTGATTCATGAGATTACACACGAATTTGGAATGACTACCATTGTAAATACGCACGATATGAATTCCGTTCTTGAAATCGGAGATCATGTCATCTTCATGAAAGGGGGACATAAAGTTTGGGAAGGAAATAGCTCTGAAGTGCTCAAGTCTACAAATCAAGATGTAGAAGAATACGTCTTCAAGTCCAAGCTATTCAAGCAGGTAAGACAGGCGCTTCGCTAAGCAATTTTTTGATATAGTGGTATAAAAAAACCGGGGCTGCTAGCAGCCCCGGTTGGGTGTGTTTTGTGTTAAACCAAGTAAGGATTACTTGATGGTAATGCGTTCTACGGTATTTACACCTTCTCCTTCTACGGACAAGATGTACATGCCTTTCGCATTATTGCTCAGGTCAATTACTTTGCGCTCTCCAGCCACGAATGATTCGTTAGAAGCGTAAACTATTTGGCCTAATACATCAACAACGGTTACCGTTGCATCAGCAGTTGCATCTAATTCTACGTTCACAACACCATTAGTTGGGTTAGGGAAAATAGAAACAGAAGTTAAGTCCTTATCCTCAATACCAATAGTGGATGTTCCAGAGGCAGTCACAGAAATTAGGTGTGAATATGCCATGTTGATACTTGTTTGATCGTTTCTCCAATCGGATGGAGCAACATGACCACTGTAACGAGTAGTGTTAAACAAGAAGTTTGAACAGTTTGTAGAAGTACTGTCAAAGTCTTGAATGAAGTATCCCTGAGGAGCTGAAGTATTTCCTTCTCTATAGTAGTAGAAATAGAATGGATTTATGCTTCCTGTATTTGCTTGGTAGTTGATGGTATCAGAAGTGGTTAGACCTCCAGGTAAGTACTCAATAAAAATACCTAATAGCTGATTACCCATCATAGTCAAACCGCCGTTTGGTACCTCAACGCCAACTATAGCCACACCGCTATCAGCCGTGCTTAAGTTGTAGTCAATTGTAATGGCGCTAGCAGCTGTTGGTCCGCCTTGATTCCCGTCTAATGGGCTACCGGCATAATCCATAGTTTTCGCAGTAGGTTGTACGGTTGGGTCTAATGCTGCCCAAGTACCTGCATTGTAAATAACACCAGCAAATGGAGCTCCAAAACCGTTTGCACCTTTAAAAATGGTGAAACGAATCTTGTCAGCATTGTTGCCGTTGAAGATGTCATAACCACCAATAACGTATAACGAATCAATAGTAATCTGATCGGTTTCATTGAATTCATTATCCGCCCAAGCGTAATAGTTGAAGTCATAAGTAGCGCCAACAGCGTGGTTGTACGAATAGCCTGTTGACCCATCACCATATACAATGACTGTAGAAGAATCAGGTGTAGTCGTGATAGCACCTAAAGTCATGTCTGATTGGTAAAATTGATATAAGAAGTCTGTGTAATCATAATTGTTGTTGATTGCACCACCTCTTTTCAAAATGATGTCTTCGATTTTTTCTTTCGCAGCAGCATTCGGAGTGATTTCAGTCTGCAATAGCTTGTCTGTCATTGCATCCTGAGAGAAAGCGTTGAACCCAAATGCGATTGCGGCAAGGAGTAAAACTTTTTTCATAAATAAGTATTTAAATGAATTGAGGTTCCAAGATAGGGAACATCATCGTAATTTATTGCTTGCGAACCATCATTATTCCATCGCGAACACTCAAAATAACTTGTTCTACACGCGTGTCCTCGGAAATATGCTTGTTTAAGGCAAGAATGCTCTTCGTGTCTTTGTCGTTTGAAGCCAGTTCTTCAACAACTTTTCCTGACCATAATATATTATCTATAAGCATGATTCCACCAGATGGCATGAGCGGAATAAGTGTTTCGTAGTAGTCTAAGAGCCCTTTTTTGTCTGCATCAAGGAAAATGAAATCCCAAGGCTTTTGGACCTCTCTTAATTTTGTTTCTGCAGGGCCTAGATGGAGATGCATCTGGTTAGACTTTGGGTTCTTTTGCCAATATTTTAGAATAGTGGATTCTAATTCCTCGTTAATTTCAATGGCATGGAATTCACCGTCTTCTGCTAAGCCCTCCACCAAGTAGTGGGAAGCATAACCTGTGAAAGTGCCAACCTCAAGTATATACTTTGGTCTTTTCATCAAGGTGAAAAGCTTCAAGAGTTGGCCTTGCACATGTCCACTAAGCATGCGCGGCATGATTACTTTGACCCACGTCTCCCGCTCCAATTCATTTAAATATTCCGGCGCTTTGGTGGTGTGCTCGCTAATGTATTTATGTATTTCGTCGCTAAGAAATTCCATAACTAAGCTTTGGTGTAAATAAGGGTGAAAGCATCATCTTTATTTAGGTATTCATTGGCCACTCGTTGCACATCTTCGTTGGTTAATTTGGTGATTTGTTCTGCAACAAATTCAAAAGTATTCACCGTGCCAAAATGCATGAGTGCTCTAGCAGCTCCAATGGCGCTATTTAAACCGTTGTCTTCTGCAAGAGCCATTTGTCCAATAAATTGATTTTTAGCCTTACTCAATTGTAGAACTCCAAGTGAACGATGCTGAAACTTCTCCACTTCTTTATGCACCAGTTGCTCGGCTCTCTTGGTCTGATTAGGGTCACATCCTAGGTAAATACCAAGTAATCCAGTGTCGCTGTAGAGGTTCATGTAGCTCTCAATATTATAAGCGATCCCGTGTTTTTCTCTAATATTGAGGCCTAATCTACTGTTCATTGCAGGCCCACCAAGCACATTGTTCAATAATAAGAGCGCTCTGCGGTCCTTAGAGTGAATTCCCGGAATCCGCCAACCCGTCATAAAGTGATCTTGAAATTGAGCCTCAGGACTCACGATTCGTTGTCCTTTATTACTTATTTTCTCATTAGCCTTCCAATTACTAACCTTTGGCGTCCAATGCCCAAAGAAACCTTCAGCCATGGACTCCATTCTTTCCAACCCAAAGGGTCCAACTGCGGCAATTTTGATACGACTTGCCGTGTAAGTGCGAGATCTAAATTCTAAAATGTCTTCACGAGATAATTGATCAACACTTTCCGGGGTTCCTAAAATATTTCTACCTAATGAATTTCCATGAAAAATTAAATCTTCAAAATCATCGAAAATCCTTTCGGAAGGAGCGTCTTTGTAGCTGAATATTTCGTCTTTTATGACGTCTTTTTCTTTGATCAGTTCTTTTTCTGGAAATGTACTTGCGATAAGCACATCGCTAAGCAGATCCATAGCTCTTCTTAGGTCACCCTTCAAGAAACTTGCGTGAATAATGGTTTCTTCTTTAGTGGTGTACGCATTAAGTTCACCACCTACATCATCCAATCTACTTAGAATATGGTAGGCTTTCCTATTTTTTGTGCCCTTGAAAAGATTGTGCTCTATGAAATGAGCTAGTCCCTGTTGGTGCTCAAGTTCGTCTCGAGATCCTGCTTTTATGGCCACGGCGACATGGGCTACAGGCGTCTTTTTGTATTGAAAAGAACATTGTATTCCATTGGATAGGGTAAAAATATGGTTGGGTTTCATTCGTTTTCGTCCAATACTTCAAGCACGGTTCTAAAGGCTAGAGCATGTTCGCCCCAAGCTTTAGCGCTTTTAGCTCTTAGTTCGTCAGCGTACATCTGCATATACAGTTTTATACTTTCAAGATCGGCCGCGCGGTATTGTATACTGTAACTGGGGTGATCTTGTTCTTGTTCGGGGAAAACTTGAGTAAAAAGGAAAGAAGAAAATAAGCCCGTATCCATAACATTAGGTATATGCTCTTCCCTCATCCATTTTAGCCAACGCGTTTCTACCACGGGGTTTACCACTACGGTAACATTATAAATGTGTTCGCTCATAAATCAAAGGTACGGTACATTAATCGAGCCTGTTCGTAGTAAAAACCACCAGGATATTTCAAGAGGTACTGTTCAGTGGCTTGTTGTGCATTGTCATCCTTTAAGTTATATAGGCATTTGGCATAATAAAAAAAACTTTCTTCCTTCCACATTCCTTCACCAGCAGCGCCTTGAAGAACTAAAAACGTATTGGCCGCATCATTGAACTTTCCCAGTTTTAACTGTATTCTTCCTTTTTTGTAAAGCAGGTCGTCGTATACCTCATTGGCTAAAAGGACGCGCTCAGCTTTTTCATAGGCCAATAATGCTTCTTCATTCTTGTTCATTACTTCTAAGAGCATGGGAATACGTAGAAGTTGGAGTCCTTCAAATAAGGTGTCTTCAACCGTGTTCGCCGCTATCAATAAAGCGTTTTCTAAAGCATCATTTGCGATTTCTTTGCTCGTGGACTGCAGCAATACTTCCAATTGTGTTTTTGCCCAATCAATATCACCACTATAAAAGGCACACATTGCACGGGCTAATCTAGATTCATCTCCTTCTTTGGAATCTCCGAGTAAGGTCTCCGCCCGGGCATATTCAATGAGCGCTCGATCAAAATCTCCCGTTAATTGTAAAATTTCAGCAAAACTTTTATACGTCAATCCGTGCCAAAGACTTTCTGAATAGATAACCCTGAGGTTTTCCATGGTCCTGCCGTAATCAAAGGCGGCGGTACTATCCATTTCCTTTGACTTGATGATAAATTCCTCTCGTGCCAATTCCCAACCAAAGCAAGAGCCACATTCTTGATTTTTGAAATCTTCAATCAATTGCTCTGCTTGTCCTAGTTGCATTGAGCCCAATAATTCAAGTTGATCTTTCAAAACCTCATTGAGCCAATTTCCCTGCAGCATGCTGGGTCGATTGTAAATCATGAAGTCATAGACTTCAATAGCCGTAGCTTTTTGATCCACTTCAATGGCTTCACGCGCCACAGAAATAAATTCATTTGCCCTGAAATCGTTACTCTTGGCTTTAGCCTTGAGCCACCTAAACGCCCTATCAAAATCGCCTTCCTCTCGGTAAACAAAAAGGAGCAGGTTTTCAAAAACCGAAACATTTCCTCCTTGCTTGATTTTTGACAATAAAGCTCTTTTTGCTGCCTCTGCATGCAAGCCTTGTTCGTCATCGTTAATATTTTGAGTTATGCGCAACTTAATGTTTGCCAAGTAACCCCGATTCTGTTCAATAGCTTCTAAATATGCCGAGTATTGTTGGTCTATTTGACCCAGCTGAGCATAGAGCTGTGCCCGCTCAAAGGCTGCTCGTAGCTTTGGTTGTTTACTTTCAGCGAGCTCTAGAATGTTTACTGCTTCCTGCAATAATCCATATTTTTCTAGCACCCTAACAACAGTTCTTGAGGTATAGGGATTTTTAATTACCTCTAATTCTATTTCTTCCCATTTTGGACCGCGCTTATCTAAAGATTGACTAAGTACCCAATGGTCAACAGTATATTGAGGTCTAGATGCGCCAAACTTTTTATTTTGTTTGCGAACTAACTTTAATGCCGCAATGCTGTCTCCCAACAAAAGCTGCGTATCCAGAAGTTTTTCAAACGCAGGCCCTGAAGGGTTCTTATTATAAAGGGGTTCAAGACATTCTAAAGCAGCCGGGTAGTCACCGTTAATGATTAGCGTGTCACAATCCTTGATGCTGTTTTTAGTATTTGCTTTTTGAGCAAAACTCGCGAAAGGAAGAAGAACTAAAAGAAATTTAATTAGGCGCATTTGTCGCTAAGATAAAGTTCTTGAGCGAGTCTAATTTGGCAAGTAACACGTCATGCGCTCTTAAGCATTCAAAACATGCGCCATAGCTCTTATTGATTCTTTGGTTAGCATCTCTCAACGCAAAGGCTTCGTCATTGAAGTACTTAATTGCACGTGTGCTGTCAAGCGCGTTTGATTCTACTGCGGATAGAAGTGTACTAAGCTGAATGGAATTGTATTCCGGATCTAATTCAGTGGTGTAGCTGCCTATTACACGTCCATAGGATTTAACACAATTTTCCATTTTGTAGAGCGGTCCTGTGAACATGATTTTGGGAACGCCCATCTTCAACATCTCATCCACATTAGCAAGAAAGAAAACCTGAAGCTCACCCATTTCCATGTAGGCTTGTTGAACTTTAGTGCTGTCAACGCTATTTATAACGCGTTCATGACTTTTACTAAGCACCACCATAGAATCTAACATCCCCGTCATTTTCACCCTCCAAGGTTCGGGATTGGAGCACCCGGAAACGCCCCAAATCACAAGAATTACTAGGCTAAATCTTCTCATTATTTGATCATATCAAATCCCGTGTATTCCGCTAGCGCTTTAGGAATTTTAATTCCATCTGGGGTCTGATGATTTTCTAGTAATGCAGCTAAAACACGCGGCAGAGCCATAGCAGAACCATTCAGCGTATGGCACAATTGGGTTTTACCATTTTCATCACGGTACCTCAATTTGAGACGATTGGACTGAAAGGTTTCAAAATTAGAAACAGAACTTACCTCTAACCAACGTTCTTGGGCAGCACTGTATACCTCAAAATCATAGGTTAATGCTGATGTAAATCCGGCATCACCACCGCATAACCGAAGCACTCTATAGGGCAGTTCTAACTTATCCAACAAACCAGAAACATGCGCTACCATCTCATCTAAAAGATCATAAGAGTTTGAAGGGTCTGTGATACTTACTATTTCAACCTTATCAAATTGGTGCAAACGGTTTAGTCCACGAACATCTTTCCCATAAGAACCGGCTTCTCGTCTAAAACAAGGTGTATACCCCGTACTTTTTATGGGGAAATCAGCGGCATTGACAATTTCGTCTCTAAATATGTTGGTGATGGGCACTTCAGCAGTTGGAATAGCGTAGAGTCCGTCTAAAGGCATTTCATACATCTGCCCTTCTTTATCTGGAAGTTGACCAGTTCCATAACCAGAGGCAGCGTTGACAAAATGTGGCGGTTGATATTCTGTATATCCTGCGGCTCTGTTTTCATCAAGAAAGAAATTGATCATAGCTCGTTGAAGACGAGCGCCATGATTTACATACACAGGAAAACCAGCGCCGCTTATTTTTACTCCTAATTCAAAATCTATTAGGTT
>PXYR01000016.1:0-9498 GCA_003023665.1 Bacteroidota bacterium | reverse complement strand
GCCTGTTTTTCCTCCATTTTATGGCGAATCGAACGTCGTTCACCATCCATTTCTAATAAATCATGAACCGTTTGAGTAGCGTCTATGCCTCTCTTTTTTAATCCATCTATGATGGCTTCGGGCTCTTGTCTAATGCGCTGAATTTGCAGCATGATTGTTTAAGATTTACGCCTCAATGGCAATGACACGCTCAATTTCTGGCGCATATTTTTTAATAGTAGACTCAATTCCGCCTTTCAGTGTAAAGTCACTTACCTTACATCCTACACAAGCACCGTGGAATTGAACTTCTACAGTAGTTCCTTCAATATTCACTAGACTTACATCGCCACCATCATTGGCAAGAAAAGGACGAACTTCGTCTAAGGCTTTCTCAATTTTCTCTGTTAGCGTATCCACTAAAATTTTATTTTGGAGAACATCCTGCCATTGTTGTTATGCGGACAATCTCTGTTGGCGGTAAGCTTTCATTGCGCTTTGCAACTTCGCTTACAATATTACGAGCGATTTCTTCAAAAGCCAACGGAATCTTTGTTCCCTCTTGAAGCGCTGCCGGTCTTCCTACATCACTTGCTTCGCGAATACTTTGAATTAACGGTAATTCACCTAGAAACGGAACGTTTAGTGATTTGGCTAGATTTTTTGCTCCTTCTTTGCCAAAGAGATAGTATTTATTATCTGGCAATTCTGGTGGCGTGAAATAGCTCATATTTTCCAAAATACCCAATACCGGGACATTAATTTGATCCATTTGGAACATGGCAACGCCTTTGCGGCAGTCAGCTAACGCCACCTTTTGCGGTGTGCTTACCACTACCGAACCTGTAACGGGTACATTTTGAACCATACTCAAGTGAATGTCCCCCGTCCCTGGCGGTAAGTCAATCAATAGAAAGTCCAATTCACCCCAATGGGTGTCGTGTATCATTTGGGTTAAAGCCTTGGTTGCCATTGCGCCGCGCCAGACCACTGCTTGGTCCATATTTGCAAAAAAACCAATGGACATCACTTTTACACCATATCCGTCTACAGGTCCCATCTTGTTTTTACCATCTACATGCACAGTCATGGGTTTTGCATGTTGTACATCAAACATTAATGGTATGGACGGACCATAAATATCAGCATCAATGAGCCCCACTTTGAACCCCATTTTCTTAAGTGCTATAGCTAGATTCGCTGTAACTGTACTTTTTCCTACACCCCCTTTACCCGAGGCTATTGCAATTATATTTTGGACACCGGGAATTGGAGCTCCCTTGATTACATTACTGGCTTCTTCCTTAGCTTTTTCACTGACGGTAATGTTCACAACTACCTTGGCTTTCACGTTTACTTCATCGTGAATAGCTTTCATGATGTCGACCTCTAATTTTTTCTTCGCTTGTAGGGTCGGGCTAATACTTTCAGCATCCACAATTACCTCATCACCAAATACTTGAATGTTGCGAACCAAACCAGCAGCAACTATGTTTTCTGCTTTGGTGGTACTTACTTTTTCCAGTGCCTTTTGGATATCTGCTTTTTTCATGCTCAAAGAATTCTGCTGCAAAAGTAATAACCACTACTTTCACAACAGCGTTCAAAAGCCAATGGATTCAAAAGACACCTTATTTATTACCGGTTCAACAGGTCAATTGGGTTCGTTTATACTTGCAGAACTACTTGGCTTCTTGGCAGGTGAGGCGCATTCAGGCCACATATTGTGTGCCAAACGCACTAGTTCATCCATGGGTCAGATGGAGATGACTCAAGATTTTCTAAACCTGGATTCTGAGCAATTTTCTTCAATGCCAAATATTCATTGGATTGATTGCGATTTAGGCGATGGACATTTTTGTTTTGAAGCAATCATAGACTATTGTGCAGTTCATGATATTGCACCCCCCAAGGAGATAATACATGCGGCCGCGGCAATTAATATTAGTCCATCTACCTCAGCAAATACATCTAATGAACAACTAACGGATCAAATGCTCCTTTTGGGTGAATTATTGAAAATAAAGCACTTTACTCATATCAGTTCCATTGCCGTTATGGGCGGCACAGCGCCTCTAGGTGAAGTGGAAATGATTGGTCCAGCGAATTTTCATCCCAATCGCTCTGATGCCTTTTTGTCGAACTATGCATTGGGTAAAATCGCCAGTGAACTTCGGGTTTGGAAGGCACAGGCAGAAGGGATGTCTATTTCCATTATTAGGCCAGGAGTGATCTTAGGCATAGGTCCCAAAGAAAAGGCACCGCAGGAATTGTGGGCCCGACTTCAAGACGGCAGGCTTCCAATTGCCACAGACGGCTCTACAGGAATCGTAGATGTTAGAGATGTTGCATCAATAGCCGTTGCGGCACACCGCAAAAGAGTGGTTGGCCCAGTAATAACAGTAGCAGAAAATGCCTCTTTTTACGATCTTTTAGATAAACTAGGTAAGGCAATAGGCTCCACCAAGAAATTGAAAAGGATAAATGCAGAGCCATGGCTGGACAGAATGCGTGACTTTGCTTTTTTGAGCAGGGTACCGTTCATTGGTAAATTTTTCACTCCTCAAATGCGCATCATGCTGTTTTCCAAAACCCAGTATGACGGCTCTAGCGGTGCAGAGTTGCATCAGTACAGGGCAATGGACGATACCATTTCTCAATTTGGATATTACTTGAGCAAAGTTTGGAGATAAAAAAGAGCCGTGCTTATACAAGCACGGCTCTTTCAAGTCTAAACGAGTGAAGCTTTAAGCGTTTGGTACAACGCTCACGTAACTTCTATTGTCTTTTTTCTTGCGGAACTCAACTTTGCCATCTACAAGTGCAAACAACGTATGGTCTTTTCCAATACCTACGTTTTCACCTGCATTATGCTTGGTTCCTCGCTGACGCACGATAATATTTCCTGCGATTGCATCTTGGCCACCAAAGATTTTGATACCCAATCTTTTACTTGCTGATTCGCGTCCGTTTTTCGAACTACCTACACCTTTCTTGTGAGCCATAACTTTTTATTTATCTGCTTTTTTTGCTGCTGGTTTCTTAGGAGCTGCCTTTTTAGTAGCTGGCTTCTTTGCTGCTGGTTTCTTAGCAGTAGTTGCTTTTTTAGCCGCAACCTTTTTAGGAGCAGCTTCCTTTTCTTCAGTTGCTTTTGCTGCCGCTTTTTTAGCTGGAGCTTTCGCAGTGATTTTGTTAATAGTAATTGAAGTAAAAATTTGACGGTGACCATTCATTTTCTGGTAACCCTTGCGACGCTTCTTCTTGAATACAAGAATTTTGTCGCCTTTTACTTCGCCGTTAACGGTAGCATCTACTTTAGCTCCGTCTATAACTGGGGCGCCAACCTTTACATCACCTTTCTCTTCTATGAGGAGGACACGGTCGAATTTTACTTTCTTCCCTGCCTCAACATTTAAGCGGTTTACGTACAAGCGTTGGTCTTTTTCAACTTTGTATTGAAGCCCTGCTATCTCTACAATTGCGTACATTATACTTCTTTTTAAGGGCTGCAAATATAAAACAACTGCTTTAATAACAAAGCGTTAAAATAGGTAAGATTTCAAAAAGTTGAACCGCATTTCTTCGACTTGCAGGTATTGAGACCTTATATTTGAGGTACTATCCTAAAATATCTTTAATGAAAAACTTCATGATCTTGGGTGCTTTGGCGTTTTCAACTGCCTTATGTGCTCAAAACAAAATTGATTTTGAAGAGTACGATTTAAACAACGGTTTACACGTTATTCTTCACGAAGACCACAGTACCCCTATTGCGGCTGTAACTGTCCTCTACCACGTTGGTAGTAAAAATGAAGATCCAGAACGCACGGGTTTCGCACATTTCTTTGAGCATCTGCTTTTTGAAGGAAGCGAAAATATAGGTCGCGGGGAATTCGATAGTTATGTGACTAACGCCGGTGGTGCACTTAATGCAAACACCTCACAAGACAGAACCTTTTATTTTGAATTGCTACCGTCTAATCAAATGGAATTAGGCCTGTGGTTGGAAAGTGAAAGAATGCTTCATGCAAATATTCAAAACATAGGTGTTGAAACACAGCGTGAAGTTGTTAAGGAAGAAAAGAGACAGCGTGTAGATAACCAACCATACGGTTCTTGGTTGGAAAATATGATGAAGCGTTTGTATACCGAACATCCATATAATTGGGTTCCCATCGGATCCATGGATCATTTGAATGCAGCTCAATTGGATGAGTTCATGAACTTTTATAAAAAATTCTATGTCCCAAATAATGCTACTTTAAGTATTGCAGGAGACATAGATATTGAAAAAACCAAAGCGCTTATTCAGGCCTATTTTGGAGAAATACCAAGAGGGGCAGATGTTGTGCAACCAACAGTTAAGGAACCGGCATTAGGCGGTGAGCAAACTGCAACAATTTATGATAACATTCAGTTACCGGCGATTATGATGGGTTATCGGATGCCTCCGCAAACCTCAGACGATGCTTACGCACTTCAAATGGCAAGTTCCGTATTGAGTGGTGGTCCGTCATCCCGTATGTACAAGAGATTGGTTGATCAAGATCAAACTGCTCTACAAGTTTTTGCCTTTCCTTTTTCTCTAGAGCAAGGCGGTGCATTCATCACCTTTTCTCTAGCTAATGCTGGGAAAACTATTGACGATATGGTTCCTGCATTAGAAGAAGAGATATCGAATCTTCAAAATGATCTTATCTCTGAGCGTGAATTCCAGAAAATCCAAAATCAAATGGAAAGCAATTTTATCCAGAGCAATTCAAAAATGGCCGGTATTGCTGAATCTCTAGCGGATTATCATACGTACTATGGCGATGCAAACTATATCAATACAGAAATAGAGCGTTACCGAAGCGTAACTCGTGAGGACATACAACGCGTGGCTAAAAAATATCTGGTAAAAGACAATAGAGTTGTTTTGCGCTATTTGCCTAAGAGTGAAGAACCAGCTGAATAAGATTTAAAATGAAAAAATATATATACTCCCTTATTGCTGTAGTTGTTGCCTTCTCATTGACGGCACAAACTACCATTGACCGATCGACAGCACCTTCCCCAGGTCCAGCTCGAGTTCCAACCATTGCCTCCTATGAGAGCTTTGAATTGAAGAATGGCTTAAAAGTTTTTGTGGTTGAAGACCATAAATTACCTCGAATTTCCATGTCCCTGATTTTAGATCGCGACCCAATCGTAGAAGGAGAGAAGGCTGGATATGTTGCTATTGCAGGAGATCTATTGGGTTCTGGTACAACTACTAGAACTAAGGCTCAACTTGATGAAGAGGTTGATTTTATGGGTGCTCGATTTTCAACATCAGCAAGTTCCATGAATATAGGCGGACTGAGTAAGTATACGGATGATTTGGTTGAAATCATGTCGGATGTGTTGTTGAATCCAAGTTTTGAGACTGAAGAATTTGAAAAACTCAAGTCCCAAATGACTTCTGGCTTGAAAGCGAATGCGGACGATCCTGATGCAATTGCCGGTAACCTTCGCGGTGCGACTCTTTATGGTCTAGAGCATCCATACGGCGAGGTTATGACGGAGTCAACGGTTGAAGCAGTGACTCTTGAAGATTGTAAGAACTATTTTTCTTCTTACTTCCGCCCAAATATTGCTTACATGGTTGTCATTGGTGATATCACCGTAAAGGATGCAAAGAAAAAGTTGAGCAAAGCACTTAAGGGTTGGAAGGCTTCGGATGTTCCGTCGCACGACTATGAGAAAACATCAGTTCCTTCTGCCGGAAGAGTTGTTATGGTTGATAAACCGTCTGCTGTGCAATCTGTAGTTTGGTTGGGTAATGTCATTGATCTTCCGCAAGGTCATCCAGATATTGAACCTTTGCGAATTGCAAATCAAATTTTAGGCGGTGGAATGTCGGGAAGATTATTTACAAATCTTCGTGAAGACAAGGCGTTTACTTATGGAGCGTATTCCAGCTTTGGTATTGACGAACTCAACAGTACATTCGGAGCATCTGCCAAAGTGCGTAATGAAGTTACAGATTCGGCTATAGTTGAATTTTTGATGGAAATAGGTAGAATGCGTACTGAGTCCGTTACCGAAGAAGACTTAATTGCAGCAAAAGCATCCTTGAGTGGAGCATTTGGCCGTTCACTAGAAAGTACTTCTAGTGCAGCAAATTTTGCACTCAATATTGCACGATACGGCCTCCCTTCAGACTACTATAACAACTATTTGGCACGTTTAGAAGCTGTTACGGCAGAGGATGTCATGCGCGTATCAAATCAATATATGAAGACGGACAACCTTACAATCAGTGTAGTTGGCAAGGCTCAGGATGTAGCTGCAGGTCTAGCTGCTTTTGGTGAAGTAGAATACTATGATGCAGAAGGAATGCCAACAGATGCTCCTACCTTCTTATTTATGCCAGAGGGTATAACATTAGAAACTGTATTTGCAAAGTATTATGAGGCCATGGGTGGTGTAGATGTATTGTCTTCATTGAAAGCAATGGACATGAAAGCACATCTGGAAATCCCTGGAATGCCCGGACAGCTTAAAATGCGTACTGCTAAGATTACACCTAATAAATTTATGATGGAGCAAAGCATGCAAGGGATGACGGTTATGAAAATGACTTATGTTGACGGTGTAGGCAAACAGAGTGGAATGCAAGGAGAAAAGGAACTAGAAGGTGAAGAACTGGAGGATCTTAAGAAGCAAGCTTCTTTTGTTGTTGATGAACTTGCTTGGATGCAAGATTTGGAATCTTTCACATTTGACGGCCAAACCTTAATGGACGGAAAGGCAGTTTATCAGGTTAGTGAAGGGGAGAAAACCAGATATTTTGAGGTAGAAACTGGATTGTTTTATAAGAGCACAGAAACTACTGAAACCCCTGAAGGAGATATGGCCGTTTCCATGACGGTTGAGGAATGGGGCGAATACAACGGTATAAAGATGCCAAAGGTCAGTAAACAAAGCGCTGGTCAGCAAACCTTTACCATAATAGTTGATTCAGTTGAGTTTGGTGACGATGTAAAGGCTAAGCTATTTAAATAATCAACCTAATACAAAGCATAAATCCCCCAATAGCCATGGCTGTTGGGGGATTTTTATTGATGAAAATATCTATTTCTTATTGATCAGATAAATACCGGTAATAATCACCACTAAACCTACAAGGTGATTCCAAATAATTTGTTCGCCGTCCCATATTCCCCAAATTATTGCAACAACGGGTATAGCGTAAGTTACAGATGAGCTAAACAGAGCGCTGGTCATTTGAATGAGTCGATTGAAGAAAATTACAGCAAGTGCACTTCCAAGAATTCCAAGAATGCAGATGTATCCGAAGTTCGTCCAAGCATTTGGATCTGTAGAGAATACATCAAAAAAACCGGAACTTAAGCTGTATGCAATAGTGAAAGGCGCCGCACTCGCCAAGCTGAGTGTGGTAACCGTGAGCGCTTTTAAATGAGGTAATTGCATTTTTAGAGTATTCACAGAAGTGCCATACATCATGGTTGCGAGCACACCGTACAGGCCATAGGCTAAATCGCCCTCGATTTCAAATGCACCATGAAGTATACTATTCATGGGTAAAATAAGTAGGGCAGCACCAAGAAGACCAACGGCTACTCCTTGCCACTGGGTCTTGCCTGCCTTTTGACCAAAAAACCAGCCCCCAATCAATACGGTAAACAGTGGAACTAAAGAATTGATGATGCCTACAACCCCGCTATCTAGATGATTTACGGCAAGAGGGAACAATACGTAGGGTATAGCGTTGCCCAAGAAACCCACAATAAGAAGGGGAATCAAATCTTTTTTTCGGAAATACTTGAACTGCTTAAACCCAATAATGATCATGAATATGGCAGCAATACTCACGCGTAAGGCGCCTACTTGGCTGTAGCTAAAGCTTTCTAAGGCTCTTTTCATTAGGATGAAAGATGAACCCCAAATGAGCGCTAATCCAATAAATATGAACCAAGGAATGAGCGGCTTGTTTTGATTAGAAACATTCATTCGGCAAAAGTGTAACAAAAAGTACACCCTAAGTGGATAGCTCTTGTAATTTTGTGAAAAATAGATGTAATGAAAACACTAACCATACTTGCAGCAACAGTTGCTTTGATATCTTGTTCAACTCCAGAGCCTGAAGTAGTGTCTATTCCGAATTCAGAGCAAAAGCTTGTACTTGAAGCAACAGCAAATTCAGAAGCTTCTTTATTGATTTCAGGCATGACTTGTGAAACAGGTTGTAAGGGCGCTATTGAAGGAAATCTTAGAAGAAGTTCGGGTGTGTTGTCATTTGACATTGATTTTGCAGACAGCTCAGCCGCAGTGATTTTTGATTCAACTATTGTTTCTGTTGATGAAATCATAAATCGCATTACAGCAGTTGGTGGTGGAGATTTCTACAGCGCATCTCTCTCTAACTAACGTTTATGACAAGCCCAATAATTAAAAAGTTAGCTACCGTTTCTTTGGTCTGTATTTTTCTTGTGATACTAGCGGGTTCTATTGTGCGCGCAACCGGCTCTGGAATGGGCTGTCCTGATTGGCCCCAATGTTTTGGCTACAATATACCTCCATCTAATATAGAGACCTTGACATGGCGTTCGGGTAAGGAGTTCAAGCAAGGGCAAATGATACTATTGGACAATCATTTTTGGGTTGCCAACGCAGATTTAACAACTGCTCAGGAGTTCTCTTCAGCGAATTGGTCAAAATTTGATCGTCACGAGTACACGATTTTTAATCCAATGCATACATGGATTGAATTTATTAATCGTCTAATTGGGGCACTTTCCGGTCTTCCCATTCTTTTGATGACTTTTATTGGCTTCATTCAAATTCGGAAGTCGATTTGGAATGCATTATTGTCTGGAAGTGTATTGTTCCTTCTGGGCTTTGAGGCGTGGTTAGGAAAACTTGTTGTTGACGGCAATTTAGTCCCCAATCAAATCACTATACACATGATGGGGTCCGTTGCCATTGTTTTATTACTACTTGTTCTCCGCGCCCGAAATGATAATGCCACCAAAGCACTTCCAAAGTCTATACTACGAACCTTGGTGGTGCTGCTATTGGCTGTAGTTGTTCAGATTTTCTTGGGAACGCAAACTCGGGAACTCGTGGACGCAGCTGTTGATCACGGTATTTTGAATCGTTTTGAAATCATTCCAAGTATTGAAGAACTCATGCCGCGCATTCACCGCTCTTTTGCTTGGTTTATTCTGGCAATTACCAGTCTACTTTTCTATCAAAAAAGAGTCAAAGGATTGCATATCCCTGGTTTCAATGCTTTGATTTTTGGTATTGCTCTTGAATGGATGGTTGGCGTGGTTCTTTACTTCTTAGGACTGCCTCAATTGATGCAACCGGTTCATTTAGTATTGAGTATTGGGATTTTGTCTTCCATTAGTTATCCCCTATTTCTTGCTCTAAGAAGGTCTTAAGGAGGCCGCTAGCTCGACTCCACTGAGGGCTAAAGACGAAAATTTTCACACTAAGACTACCTCCAATTGGTAATATTGAGGCCAT
>PXYR01000114.1 GCA_003023665.1 Bacteroidota bacterium | reverse complement strand
TGGAACAGCGCCAAGCTCAATTGGCATGGTTGGCAGCAGAGAATGGGAAATCTTCCGCGGAATTCCGCGCAGTAAATGCTCAAATAGCTTTGTACCAGTTAATGGGTACGCTGCAAAATGCCACTAATTAAGCGATCGTTTAATCGATTGCGATACATTTAATATCGTTATTGTCCATATCGGTAAACCACAATTCGTCCGTCGTCAGTCTATTAATGTCGAAAGAAAGAAGGGTGTCTGAATTGGAGGTAATATAAACACCTGATTTATCGTCCTTCCACATCCAACTGTAGCTGTAAGTATAGGTGTACCCATAATACGTGGATGTTAACTTAAAATCCCCGTCTTTTTGGAATTCCAAACTAGTATCGTATGCGGAGGAGCTTTGACCATTATATTCATCAATTTGCCATTCACGGCAAAGTCTGTTGTTTTTTGAAATTAAACTTGATGAAGGTCCTTCTTCATAGGTAGAGCAACCTGTTGCCGTTAACGCTACAGCTGCTACTCCTACAAATGACATTGGTTTTACGTAAGGCTTAGTCATGATGATATTGATTTATGTTAAATATAAGAGAAATGTATACAGTGAATGTTTCAATTTAACCTATTTCGGTAAAATGTTTTCGTCGTTCAATTTTCTCCAAAAAGACGATTGCGGTGTAGTTATGGGTTCATAGCCATGTTCACCTTCTAACCCATACATTCCAATTCGACCTCCAATAAGCACTTGAACATCAAAAATTTCGTCAACGATTGAACCGAAATGAAACCGTTCTATTATCTGACCAGTATTGAAGTCGACTAAATCTATTCCAGCTTGTTTGTTCCTGATATGAGTTGGAAGCTTTTTAAAAGTTGAACTGCTTTCTCTAGCCTTGGATCGGCCAATGGCAAGGAGATTATTGAACTTGGTCAAACCTCGAGAAAAAGCTTCAGTCTCACCCACATTTTCAATGATTCCTTTCGTTTTATTTAGCCTGCTAATAATACCAGAAGCACTTTGTAAAAAATAGACATCGCCATTATATATTCTTGGCGAGTGTGGCATGGCAAGATCTTCTGCTACGATTTTATTTTTTGATACATCAATTATAATTCCCTTATCCGTAATTCCATCTCTCCAGCTGTTTAGAGCATTTCCTTTTCCTAAGGCTGTGACGTATTTTGGCTGATCATTTTCTACAGCCATTCCATTTAAATGGCACCTGTCTTCAGGCACAATCGAATCTATAAATGTTGGCGCCCATCTTGGAGTAAAGTTATAATCTACGGAGAACGAGCTGATGCAGTTGAATTGAGTGTTTATAGCGAATACACCTTTTGAATGCAAATGAATGTCGTGCAAGTCTAGTGCTCCGCTTATATAGCTAATTCGTGGCACATAAAAGTCATCGTATTTCTGAAAGGAGAATGGAGCATTTTTTCCAATTATATCATTTTTTGCGTAAATCTCGATTCGGTTCAATGTGGCAATCGCCAACTTATTATCCCGAATAGAAATGCCCATAGGCTTTCGGAAGCGGACCGGCATGATATCCAATGTATTGCCGTCAAGCGAGGAAACGATGAAAACTCTACCCGCTTGATAGGTACTCACTAAAAGTGTGGCTTGGGCAGAATAAAGCTCATGTGCAAAACCTGGTGTAGAGGTAATATTGAATTTGTCCATTTAATCAATAGACATTTCTGGCACATCACCTTCAACCACTAGGCGACCTGCAGTTTTCTCTTGAATTTCTTCCACAGAAACTCCTGGGGCTCTTTCAAGCAATACGAAACCTTTGTCCGGGTCTACCTCAAGCACTGCTAAATCGGTTACTATTTTCTTTACGCAGGCTACACCGGTCAAAGGAAGAGTGCAAGAGGATAACAATTTACTTTCACCGCGTCTATTGGTATGTTGCATGGCAACAATGATATTATCTGCAGAGGCCACTAGATCCATTGCACCACCCATACCTTTTACCATTCTTCCTGGAATTTTCCAATTGGCTATATCTCCGCCATCGCTTACCTCCATGGCACCTAGAACAGTGAGCTGAACGTGTTGTCCGCGAATCATGGCAAAACTTGTGGCACTAGAAAAGAAAGAGGCACCGGGTAATGCGGTAATAGTCTGTTTCCCTGCATTAATTAGATCGGCATCTTCTTCACCTTCCACAGGGAAAGGACCCATTCCCAAAATGCCATTCTCACTTTGGAATTCTATATTAATTCCTTGAGGGATGTGATTGGCTACCAACGTGGGGATTCCAATACCTAAATTCACGTACCAGCCGTCTCTTAGTTCTTGTGCTATTCGCTGAGCAATTTGATCTTTATTCAACCCCATAGTTATTCAGCTTTGGCACGTACAGTGCGTTGTTCAATTCTTTTTTCATAACCCTTGCCTTCAAAAATGCGTTGCACAAAAATGCCTGGCACATGAATGCTGTTTGGATCAAGTTCTCCCACCTCTACAAGTTCTTCAACTTCCACAACTGTGATTTTTCCTGCCATAGCCATCATGGGGTTAAAGTTTCTCGCGGTCCCCTTGAAAACCAAATTCCCTGCTTTATCTCCTTTCCAAGCTTTTACAAAAGCGAATGGAGCATCAAAAGCATGTTCTAGAATGTGAGGCTTCCCATTGAATTCACGAACTTCCTTGCCTTCCGCTACTTCCGTTCCATATCCTGCGGGAGTGAAAAACGCAGGAATTCCTGCGCCCGCTGCTCGGCAGCGTTCGGCTAAAGTTCCTTGAGGGACAAGGTCCACTTCAAGTTCACCACTAAGCATCTGTCGCTCAAATTCATCGTTTTCTCCTACATAAGAGGCAATCATTTTTTTTATCTGCCTAGTATGTAGCAGCAGGCCCAAGCCAAAATCGTCAACTCCTGCATTATTGGAAATACACGTGATTCCTGTGGTGCCTTTATCTCGAATAGCAGCAATTGAATTTTCCGGAATACCGCAAAGTCCAAATCCACCAAACATTACGGTCATATTATCTTCCAATCCTTCTAGCGCTTCATGAGCATCTGCTACAACCTTGGAGATATAATTATTCTGTGACATATATTGGATTATTATGGTCGACGAAAAGGTATGAAAAAAGCCCTTTTTACGCCGTCTTCGTTAGTCCTAAAGTTGAACGTTATTCTTCAATGGCGGGAAGAAGCTTTGTGCTAACTTCACCAAAACCAATACGGATTTCACCATTATCGCAATGTCCTCTCATGGTCACGGTATCGCCGTCTTCAATAAAAGTTCTGTGCTCACCAGTATCTAAAGTAATAGGTTCTTTTCCTGCCCAACTCAGTTCAAGCATTGAGCCGTAGCTGTCTTTGGACTTACCAGATATTGTCCCTGAAGCCATCATGTCTCCTGCATTAATGTTACATCCGTTTACCGTATGATGCGCTAATTGCTGACGTTGGTTCCAATACATGTATTTGTAGTTGGAGCGTGAGATTACAGTTCCTTCTTTATTTTCTGGGGCCAATTCTACCTCAAGCTTAATGTCAAAATTATTTTCCCCTTCTGTACGTAAATATGGGAGTACTGGAGGATCTTGAATCGGGCCTGGAACTTTATACGGCTCTAAGGCATCCATGGTGACCACCCATGGACTGATGCTTGAACCGAAGTTCTTTCCCAGAAAAGGTCCAAGCGGTACATATTCCCATTTTTGAATATCACGAGCGCTCCAGTCATTAAAGAGCACCATTCCAAAGATGAATTCATCTGCTTCGTTCGCTTTAATTCTATGGCCCATTGGTTTCCCTTCTCCAGTGATAAATGCTAACTCCAATTCAAAGTCCATGCGTACACTAGGTCCAAAAGTAGGTGACACAGCCCCCGGTGCCATTCGTTGTCCCTTTGGACGGTGCAGGTCTACACCACTAATAACAATAGAAGAGCTTCTTCCATGGTAGCCCACAGGAATGTGCTTCCAATTTGGTAGCAACGCATTCTCAGGGTCTCTAAACATTTTACCCACGTTGGTAGCATGCTCTATTGAACTATAGAAATCGGTGTAGTCTTGAACAAATACAGGCATTAACATCTGTACTTGACTTACAGGGAATAATGCCTTGTTTTGATGTGCAACGTTATTCTTGATCGTTGTATTTCCTTCATCAAATAGTTCAGCCAGCCTGTTGCGAACAGACCGCCAAATGGGCCGTCCTAAGGCTATGAAATCATTAAGAGTGTCTTGTAAGAAAACATCATCAGGAAGGTCTATACCTTCAAAATATCCTAGCTGATGTAATACGCTTAAATCAATGGCGGTATCTCCAATTCTAGTTCCGGTAGTAATAATATCATCCTCAGGAATAAATACACCAAAAGGTAAATTTTGAATAGGGAAATCGCTTCCTGATGGAACAGGAATCCAACTTTTTCTAGAAGGATCGTTTGCTGTTAGGTTCATGAAATACTTCTGTGTTTAGGTTATAATGTACCTCTATGTTCTTGTTCTCTTTCTATGGCTTCAAATAACGCTTTGAAGTTTCCTTTGCCAAAGCTTGTTGCGCCTTTTCGTTGAATGATTTCAATAAATACCGTTGGTCTATCCATCAGTGGTTTTGTAAATAGTTGTAATAAATAGCCTTCGTCATCCCGGTCAACCAAAATTTTATACCTCTTAAGCACATTCATGTCTTCGTCAATAGCGCCGACCCGATCTTTTAAGTCATCATAATACGTATCAGGGACGTCTAAGAATTCAACACCTCTTTCTCGAAGTTCGTGAATGGTGTGAATAATATTATCCGTGGCTAGCGCTAAATGCTGAACTCCGGCACCATTGTAAAAGTTAATGTATTCTTCAATTTGGGAACGTTTCTTGCCTTCTGCTGGCTCATTGATGGGAAACTTAATTCTGCCGTTCCCATTGGACATTACCTTAGACATTAAGGCAGTATACTCCGTAGAGATATCTTTATCATCAAACGAGATGATTTGTGAAAACCCCATGACTTCGGCATAGAATTTTACCCACGTATTCATTTGTCCCCAATCTACATTACCCACCATATGGTCAATATATTTAAGACCAACAGGAGGCGGTTGGTACTTCGGGCTTCGCGCTACATAGCCAGGTAAGAAAGGACCATCGTAATCGTTGCGTTCCACAAACATGTGTACAGTCTCACCGTAGGTGTATATTCCTGAGGTAACCACTCTTCCGTTGGCATCTTCCATCACTTTGGGTTCTTGGAAAGGCTTGGCACCGCGCTTGGTGGTTTCATTGAAGGCTTTAGCGGCATCGGGCACCCACAGGGCAACAAATTTCACACCATCGCCATGTTCATTGAGGTGTCTGTTAATATCACCATCCTTCACCATGGAAGAAGTGATGACTAGGCGAATTTTATCTTGTTGCAGTACATAGGAAGTACGATCGCTCAATCCGGTTTCCAATCCCGCATAAGCAACCTCTTGAAAGCCAAAGGCAGTTTTGAAATAGTAAGCACTTTGTTTAGCGTTTCCTACATAAATTTCCACGTGGTCGGTACCCCAAAGTTCCAAGAAATCTTGAGC